>JBBQFE010000328.1:0-4266 GCA_038321605.1 Mycobacteriales bacterium
TCAGTGACACCTGGGCGGCCGCCGGCGAGCCGCTTCTGGTCCTCACCGCTTGGGCTGTGCTGGCAACATTTCTCGCAAGACGTTCGATGCGATGGGAGCCTCGATCGTAGATCGTCGACAGCGCGTGCCCCGGGCTCCAGCGGTCTCCAAGCGCCAATGACGACGCAGTCGTGGGCTATCGACCAGGTACACCAGACCTGGGCGTTCTCGATCCGACCGGCCGTGCCGGTGTACTGCCGCTGGACCCCGACGGTCGCGGTGCCCTTCTTCGCGTCCCCGGTTCTCATCGACCACCAGCACGGCCTGCGGCGCGGCCAGGTTGTCCACCACGTAGCCGCGCAGGTTAGTGCGGACCGCGTCGTGGTCCCAAACCGCCCGGTTCAACAGGTGCTGCATCCCACCCGGCCCGTCCTTGCCGGCGTGCTCGGCGATCGTCCAGCAATCCGTGCACGGCAGCCCCGCCATCAATCCCAGCACGAACTCCCGGACCCGGCGGCGCGGCTCGACCCGAGTGAAGTGTGGGCAACCCGGCCAGACTGTCCTCGGCGTGATCATCGCTCTGGACGACGACATGGGGATCCGCCGCGCCCTCGCCGTCGCACCGAACATCGACTTCTCCGATACGCGGTCAACTTCCGTCTCCAGAGGGCATGACAAATCCGTGCAGCAGACAAGCAGAGGCCTCGTCGAAAGCACCGGCCAGACCCCCCGAAGAGGAAGCCACATTCCTGGCCATCGGCGTTGCTATCCATCACCGACGATGTCCTGCGCGCGCTTCAGAACCGCTGTCATTCGGCACGTGGGCATGCCCGAAGCGATCGCACCGGTAGCGGCAGAAGCGTGCGCTAGTGTGAAGTTCTCGCGGGACCAGGAGCGCCATGATCGCTAGAGTCGCAGTCTGGGAGCCGATGCCGGACGACGACCGGCAATGGGTTATCGACGCCGCTAAGACCGTCCGCGGGGTGCGAGACGCCTACCACCTCGTCGATCCGCATACCGGAAACGGGTTGTCGATCGCAATGTTCGACGACGACGTTGACGTGAGCGAGGTCAAGGACGCTATCGCGAGCAAGGCCGCTGAGATCGGTTGGAACGATGTGCCGCGGCCGGCGCCCAAGTCCGAGACGATCTATCGGGTCATCAGGAGCGGTTGAGCGTCTCGCGCGCAGCACCGCTCGACTCGCTCAGCACAGCGAGCTCGCGGCCCGTGCAGACGTCGGCGTAGACGTACGTACCGAGCGCGCGACTCGGCCGCGTGAGCGGACGTTCGGCTTGTTCAAGGAAGCGCCAGGGCGACTGAGGTCTGTCAGATGTCACCGGCACTACCCTCCGGGGCTACGACGAACGCCGAGGCCAGCGGAGGTCTCGACCCGCGGTAAGCCGCCGAGCAGCCGGAGCGAGCAGGTGACACGGACCCGCATCCACAACCTGGCCATACCGCTGGACGGGTTCGCCGCCGGTGAGGGCCAGGCCCTCGAGAGCCCCAAGGGCCACGCCGGCACCCGGCTGGTCGAGTGGATGTTCGCGACCCGCTTCGGCGCCCCGATCCTGGGCGCAGGGGCGGCACGGTCGGCGTCGACAACGCGTTCACCCAGCAGCACGAGCCGGGCATCGGCGCCGAGATCATGGGCGCGGGCAAGTTCGGCCCCCCGGGCTGGCAGGACGACGCCGACTGGGACGGCTGGTGGGGCCCGAACCCGCCGTTCCACACCCCGACCTTCGTGCTCACCCACCGGCCACGGTCCTCGCTCGAGATGGCGGGTGGGACGACATTTCACTTCCTCGACGCCTCGCCTGACGAGGCCCTGGCCGCCGCCCGCGAGGCAGCCGGCGGCCAGGACGTGCGCATCGGCGGCGGCCCGACTGTCGCCCGCGACGTCATCGCGGCCGGGCTCGTCGACCACGTCCACCTGATCCAGGTGCCGATCTGCTCGGTCGCGGAGTGCGGCTGTGGGACGGCCTGGAAGCTCTCGAGACGGACTACGACGTCGAGGCGGTCTCGGCACCCAGCGGCGTCACCCACCTCACGTTCACGAGGTCGTGATCGCGCGCAACAACCTGCCTGGCCGGCTGCCCCCTGCCCGGTGACCGGACTTGTCCTCCTCGGAGCGCCGACGTCCGCCCATCGGCTCTGACCGGGCACCGCGCCACCCGTCGACGGCGGGCTCGTGACCAGACCGGCCATAAGCCAGGTTACGCTTGCAGGCACGGGTCTTCTGGTCCTCCGGCCCATCTGGAGGAGGTCGAAAGTGAAGCGCGTCGGGCGGTGTCGAAGATCGGATGCCAGACCCGACTTTGACGGCAGCCGTGACGGCAACCTCCTCGGCCAAGCCGGGACGGAGGTGGACCTATTGAGCGTGCTAACGTCCGCACCGGACGCCGGTGGACGGTTTGCCTCACCCTTTTAATCCGAAGAGCGTCGGTTCGAGCCCGACACGGCCCACCCCGCTGACCTGCGGTTATGCCGCGCGAGGCAAATTGGGCGCTGGTTGACGGCAGTCTCGACGGCAACGGGGACGGACGTTGCCGGCCCGCAGGGGATGTCCGAGTCGACCGCCGTTGCCTTGGGCGACGAGTCTCGGGCGCTGTCTCGTGCTCCCCCGGCCCGTGCCTGCCGGCAGGGCTGGTCCCAGGGTCCGGGGTCCGAGGACTGCCTTCTGTTGTCCGGGGGCGAGGCGTGTGAGGGCGCCCGCGCTGGTGTCGTCGACGAGCGTGGCGCACGATCTCGACCCGAGCCGCGAGCTCGGCGAGCTTGCCGCTGACCGCGACGGCGCCTACCGGCCGTGCCGCTCAAGGACAACGCCGCCGTCCGGATGGAGACCGCCTACGGCCACAAACCGGTTCCTCCAGACGCTGCCCGACCGGTTGGAGGTACCGAAGAGCCTGTTCGCGCTGCGGGCAGCGGTCCGTAGCCTGCTTCCCCGGGTCGACTTGCCCGACGTGCTCCTCGAGTTCGTGGCTGGTGCCCGAAGGTCTTGACCACCACCTAGTCCGGCAGCGCGAGCTCAACGATCTCGGACGCTAGTTCTGGCCGATGATCAGTTCCTCGGATACTCGTGCCGTCGGGGCGGCCGGTGCTGGCTCGGGCGGCAGGCGCAGCAGTCGGGCGCCGTTGGTCGGCATCCACCAGTTGGCTCGGTCCAGCAGGCTGACGAGGGCGGGTGCCAGCAAGGACCGTACGATAGTGGCGTCGATCAGGACGCCTGCGGCGAGTCCGGTGGCGATCACCTTGACCGTGACGTCGGGTGCCGTCGACAGGGACGCCAGCGCTGCGAACAGGACCAGCGCCGCGCTGGTGATCAGCCGCCCGGTACGGCCGATGCCTTGCACGACAGCGGCGTCCGTCGAGCCGGTGCGGTCGTAGGCCTCGCGCATTCTGCTCAGGATGAACACCTCGTAGTCCATCGAGAGACCGAACAGGAACCCGAACAGCAGGATGGGCGCGAGTGCGTTGACCGAACCGTTGCTGTTGAGGCCGAACAGGGCGTGCAGGCCGACGCCTTTCTGCCACACGAGAACGGTCAGGCCGTACGTCGCCGCGACGGAGAGCAGGTTGAGCGCGATCGCCTTGAGTGGCAGGACGAGCGACCGCAGCGCACGGGCGAGGAAGACGAAGGTCACGAACGAGACCAGCACCAGCACCGCTGGGAAGTACGAGTAGATCTTGGCTGTGTTGTCCACGTTCAGCACCTGGTTGCCGGCGACGCTGTCCGGGCTTGGGGCGGCCCGGCGTACCTCGCGCAGGGTGTGCCCCGTGCCGGCTCCGGCGGTCTGCAACCGGGGGACCGCCATCACGATGGTCGTCCCGGCCGGGCTGCGCCAGCCTGGGCCGGACGGGGCGAATGCCGCCGAGATCCCGTGCACAGCAGCCACTCTGGTGAGGACCGGACCAGGCTGGGTGCCCGCTTTGATGAGGATCGGCATCGGGGTGAGGATCCCGTCGGTGAAGCCATCGGCGCGGAGCTGGTCGAGGCCGGCCCTGGCCGGACCGCGTGCTGCCAGCCCGTCCAGGTTGGGCTGCGCCACGTTCAGCTGGGTCGCTGCACCGGCGAGCGAACCCAGGATCACCACTCCCAGGGTGAGGGCGACCCAGCGGCGCCGGACGATGAGCTGGCCCCAGCGGTCCCACGCGCCGACCTGACCGGCGTGGGACAGCCGGCGGCGTCGCGGCCAGTCCAGCCGGGGGCCGGCGCTGCGCAGGATCGCCGGCAGCAGGGTGAGGGAGACCAGGGCGGCGATCGACGGGATGAACAACCCGGCGATACC
>JBBQFE010000329.1:0-4260 GCA_038321605.1 Mycobacteriales bacterium
AGGTGTACGGCTGCCGCAGCAGGCGCACTGCCGCCCAGTGGTGTCGCCGACGGCTGGGACGGCCCGGACGACCGATCGGCGGCGGAGATCGGGCCGGCCAGCATCCCGACCGCCTTGGTCGCCGCGGGCAGTGCGAAGCCCCAGTCGAACAGTGCCGCAGCCTGCTGGTACTGGTCCAACGGTGCCCGTCGATTGCGCAGGAATACGATTCCCAGCCGCCGACCGTGCCGCTCGGCAGCTGCGACGTAGGTGTGCTGCGCGGCATCGGTGAACCCGGTCTTGGCGACCAACGCTCCCGGCACCGACTGGAAGAAGTCCAGCGACTGGTTGTCGAACTGGTAGCCGCCGACAGCGCCGTAATGGCTCTTCTTCGGTGGGAAGGTCCCGCTGACGGTCCGGTCGTAGGCGGCGAAGCGTGGCTGGTGCAGCGCGGCACGCAGGAACAACGACATGTCGTAGGCAGAGGTGAGCTGCTGCCAGCCGTCCAGGCCCGACGGGGTCTGCACGAAGGTGTCATACCCGCCGAGCGCGCCGGCCTCCGAGTTCATCTCCGCCACGGTGCGGCTGATGCCGCCGTTGGCCTCCGCGAGGGCTGCCGCAGCATCGTTGGCCGACACCAGCAGCAGCGCCCTGAACAGTTCGTCCACGGTGTACTTCGCTCCGGCCAGCAGACCGACCGCCGACCCCTCGGCACTGGCCGCCAGCCTGGATACCGTGACCACCTTGCGCCCGGGCAGCTGCGGCAGGATCGTCACGGTGGTCAGGATCTTGAGAATGCTCGCCGGCTGGTAGCGACCATGTGGATCACGCGCGGCCAGCACCTGGCCGGTGTCCAGATCGCTGAGGACCCAACTACGAGCGGTCAGGTTGGCCGGTAGTTTGCGTGCTCCGGCGGGCAGGATCAGGCCACGCCCGGCCAGCCTGCTGCCGCCGGGAACCGAACCGTCCGGTGCCTTCGCGCCCAGTGGTGGGTGCGGGTTCGGAGCTGTCGGCGACAGCGCCCCGACCACGGGTGCGGCTGTTTTGGTGGCGGCGGCCTGTGCGTCCGGCGGACCGACGACGGACGCCGTGATCACCAGACAGCTGAGCGCCGCCCATAGCCGCCAACGCGCGGCAGAGGTGAACTCTCGGACTCTGCGCACCGGGCCAGGGTAATGGAAGGGATAATCGGGGGCGTGCTCATGTCTAGGCGGGTCTCCGGCTTTCTCATCGCGTTCGGTGTCTGGTCCCTGTGGATCTGGCCGACGTTCCTCCGCAACATCTGGAAGGACAGCAGGTCCTTCAACCATGGACCCACCGGTTTCTTTCTGGTCCACCTCGCGCTCTGCGTGGTATCTCTGGCGCTCGGGTTGATCATCGCCGCGATCGGACTGCGTGGCTGGCGGGCTGCGGGTCGACGGGTGCCATGATCATCGGCAGCAGCGAAGGGGCGTGCGATGGCTGATTTTGTCGGTGCTATCGACCAGGGAACCACCAGCTCACGGTTCATGATCTTCGACCACAGCGGTGCTGAACGCGGCAAGGTGCAGTTGGAGCACCAGCAGTTCATGCCTCGCGCCGGTTGGGTCGAACACAACCCGGTGGAGATCTGGGAGCGCTGCAGCGCGGTGCTGCAGACCGGTATGAACCAGTTCGGCGTGAGTCCCACCGACTTCGCCGCGCTCGGGATCACCAACCAGCGCGAGACCACCGTCGTGTGGAACCGCCGGACCGGGCGTCCCTACTACAACGCCATCGTGTGGCAGGACACCCGCACCGATCGGATCGCCTCAGCGCTGGAGCGGGATGGCCGCGGCGAGGTCATCCGGCACAAGGCGGGCGTACCGCCGGCCACCTACTTCTCGGCGGGCAAGGTCCAGTGGATCCTGGAGAACGTCGAGGGCGTGCGGCAGGCTGCCGAGTCCGGCGACGCGATCTTCGGTACCACCGACTCGTGGCTGATCTGGAACCTCACCGGCGGTACCCACGGTGGCGTGCATGTCACCGATCCCACCAACGCCAGCCGCACCATGCTGATGAATCTGCAGACGCTGGAATGGGACGACGAGCTGTTGTCCTTCTTCGACATCCCGCGGTCGATGCTGCCCGAGATCCGGCCGTCGGCGGACCCGCAGGGCTACGGCGAGCTGACCAGTCCGGACGCGGTCAGTGGCGTCACGCTCACGGCGGCGCTCGGGGATCAGCAGGCGGCGATGGTGGGTCAGGTGTGCTTTGCCCCCGGCGAGGCGAAGAACACCTACGGCACCGGCAACTTCATGCTCTGCAACACCGGCACCGAACTGGTGCGCAGCAAGAACGGCCTGCTCAGCACGGTGTGTTACCAGTTCGGAGACGAGCCGCCCGTGTACGCACTGGAGGGTTCGATCGCGGTTACCGGCTCGGCCGTGCAGTGGCTGCGTGACCAACTCGGCATCATCTCCGGTGCCTCTGAGGTAGAGACGCTGGCCCGGCAGGTGTCCGACAATGGCGGGGTGTACTTCGTCCCGGCATTCTCGGGCCTGTTCGCGCCCTACTGGCGTTCCGACGCCCGTGGCGCCATCGTCGGACTCTCCCGGTTCAACACCAACGCACACCTGGCGCGCGCCACGTTGGAGGCGATCTGCTACCAGAGCCGCGACGTCAGCGATGCCATGCAGTCCGATTCCGGGGTCGCCGTCGAGGTGCTCAAGGTCGACGGTGGCGTGACGGCCAACAAGCTGTGTATGCAGTTGCAGGCCGACATCCTGGGGGTGCCGGTGAGCCGACCCGTGGTGGCGGAGACCACCGCCCTCGGCGCCGCCTACGCCGCCGGACTGGCCGTAGGCTTTTTCTCCGGCACCGACGAACTTCGAAGCAACTGGCAGGAGGCTGACCGGTGGGAACCGACCTGGAACGCGCGCCAGCGGGCCGACGGTTACGCGGGCTGGCGTAAGGCAGTGGAGCGCACCCTGGACTGGGTGGACGTCGAATGACCGCACCGCAGCCGGCCGCTCAACCGGCATCGACCCAGCACCGATATCGAAAGGCTTACCAGTGAGCACAGCAGCAATGTCACCGCAGAACCGGGCCGATGCCCTGGCGGCGATGGCGGCCACCGCAGAACTCGACATCCTCATCGTCGGCGGTGGCGTGGTGGGTGCCGGTGCAGCCCTGGATGCGGTGACGCGAGGGTTGTCCACGGCGATCGTCGAGGCACGGGACTGGGCCAGTGGCACTTCGAGTCGCTCCAGCAAGCTGATTCACGGTGGCCTGCGTTACCTGGAGATGCTCGACTTCGGCCTGGTACGCGAGGCGCTGCACGAGCGCGGCCTGCTCATCCAGCGGATCGCCCCGCACCTGATCCGTCCGGTGCCGTTTCTGTACCCGCTGACCCACCGTGGCTGGGAACGCCCTTATGTGGGCGCGGGTGTGCTGCTGTACGACACCATGGGGACCGCCGGCGGGAATGCCCGCGGGCTGCCGCACCACCGGCACATGACCAAGCGTCGGGCCCTGCGCGAGGCACCCGCACTGAAGAAGGATTCACTCACCGGCGCGGTGCAGTACTGGGATGCCCAGGTCGATGATGCCCGGCACACCATGAACGTGGTCCGTACCGCCGTGGCCTTCGGTGCGTTGGCAGCCAACCGAACCCGCGTGCTCGGCTTCCTGCGCGAGGGGGAGCGGGTCACCGGCGCGCGGCTGGTCGACCTCGAAACCGGAACCACCTTCGAGGTGAGGGCCAAACAGGTCATCAACGCCACCGGGGTCTGGACCGACGAGACGCAGCGAATGGCCGATACCCGCGGGCAGTTCCATGTTCGGGCGTCCAAGGGCGTGCATCTTGTGGTGCCCCGCGACCGGCTGCAGTCCACCACCGGGATCATCCTGCGTACCGCGACCTCGGTGCTGTTCGTCATACCCTGGGGCCGGCACTGGATCATCGGCACCACCGACACCGACTGGAACCTCGATCTCGCGCATCCGGCGGCTAGTGCGCGCGATATCGACTACCTGCTCGATCAGGTCAACTCAGTGTTGTCCTCGCCGTTGACCCGAGCAGACGTGGAGGGCGTGTACGCCGGCCTTCGCCCGCTGCTGTCAGGGGAATCGGAATCGACATCGAAGCTGTCCCGCGAACACGTGGTGGGACACCCGGTACCGGGCCTGGTGGTGGTGGCCGGTGGAAAGTACACGACGTACCGGGTCATGGCCAGGGACGCGGTGGACGAGGCGGTTCGTGGCATGGACCAGTCGGTGCCCGCGTCGTGCACCGACACGATTCCGCTGTCCGGTGCGGAG
>JBBQFE010000330.1:0-4214 GCA_038321605.1 Mycobacteriales bacterium
ATCGGTGCTGGCCATCGTCGTCGGCACGGTCATCGGCGGTGCGATCCTGGGCGTGTCGCTGATGCTCGGCGCTCGCACCGGTGCGCCGGCGATGGTCCTGCTGCGTGGCCTGCTCGGCGCGAAGGCGTCCTACCTGCCGACGGTGCTCAACATCGGCCAGAATCTGGGCTGGGGCACGTTCGAGATCGTGCTGATCGCAGAGAGCCTTCGTTCGGTGGCGCACGGACACCTGGCGCGGTGGGCGTGCGTCCTGATAGCCGGCGTGATCACGACCGCGCTCACCATCCGACCGCTCGGATCCATCCGGGTGCTTCGTCGTTACGTCACGGTGCTGGTCGTCATCGCCACCATCGTGCTCGCCATCGGCCTGCTTCGCGAACACACCCCGGCGGTACGGGGCAGTTCCTGGAACGGCTTCTGGCTGGGGGTCGATGCAGTGGTGGCCGTGTCCATCTCCTGGGTGCCCCTGGGCGCGGACTACTCCCGGCATGCCAAATCGGAAAGGTCAGCCTTTCTCGGAGGATTCCTCGGCTACGGCGTGACCCAGATCGCCTGCTACCTGGTGGGACTGGTCGCACTGTTACAGGTGCTGGCGGACCCCAGCAGGATCTTCGATCTGTACCTCGGGCTGCCGCTGGGAACGATTGCCCTGCTGGTGCTGGTGTTACGCGAGACCGACCAGAGTTTCGCCAACACCTACTCCACCGCCCTGTCCATCCAGAATCTTCGCCCGAACTGGGATCGCCGAGTGCTGACGGTCGGAATCGGGACTCTGATCACGCTGGCAGCGCTGAAGATCCAGATCGGGGACTACCTGAACTTCCTCTCCCTGATCGGTGCGGTGTTCGTCCCGATGTCCGGCGTGCTCGTCGCGGCGTGGTTGCGGACCCGGGGCACCGGGTGGGACCTGACGGAGAGCGCGCCGACCAGGCCGGGTCTGCTCGCTGCGTGGGCCGTCGGCTTCGTGGCCTATCAGCTGACCAACCCCGGCTACCTGGCGCACTGGTCGACCTTCTGGACGTCGATCGGCGGGCACCTGCACACGACCGGCCACACCTGGCTGTCGGCATCGGTGGCATCCTTCGCGATCGCCCTGCTGGTGGCGTTCCCCTTCGCCCGGGTGGCCTCGGCAACCCCAGAACCGGCCGTCCCGGTCAGGCCTTGACCGCGAAGAGCTCCAGGGCGATGTTGTCGGGGTCCCGGAACTCCAGGATGTAGCCGGCACCGATGTCCTTGACGCCGGCGTGTGCGATGTTCAGCTCGTCCAGCAGTGCTGCCGCGGCTTCGATCTCGGCGTGACCGCCGATGGTGAAGCTGAGGTGGTCGAGCCCGACGCGGTCCTCGCTGAAACTGTCGTCGGCCACCGGGCGCAGCCCCAGTAGGGAGTCGCCGAGCCGGTAGATGACGCCGCCGAAGAGAAAGCCGAGTTGTTCGCGGGTCTGTTCGTCGGCGTCCGCGGGAACCTCGAAGGCCACCGGCAGGCCGAACACCGCGTCGTAGAACGCGCGCGAGGTCTCGATGTCGGTGACGGTCAGGCGGACATGGGCGTAGGCGCTCGGTGAGATGGGCATGTTGCCGATAGTGCCACCGCTGGCGTCGGTTGCGCAGCGGCCACCTGATTCCTCCGGTGAACTCGGGCACCTGCTGGATCGGCGATCGGCCAGGTACGGTTTCGGGGTGACCAACAATCGCATCCGCATCGGTGTCCAGTTGCAGCCCCAGCACGCGAGTTACGCCAGCATCCGGCGGGCGGTGACCCACGCAGAGGACCTCGGCGTGGACGTGGCGTTCAACTGGGACCACTTCTATCCGCTCTACGGTGACCCCGAAGGCGCGCACTTCGAGTGCTGGACGATGTTGGCCGCGTGGGCCGAGCAGACCACCTCGGTCGAGCTCGGCGCCCTGGTTACCTGCAACAGTTACCGGAACCCCGAGCTGCTGGCCGACATGGCGCGCACCGTCGACCACATCAGCGACGGACGGCTGATCCTGGGCATCGGGTCGGGGTGGTTCGAGAAGGACTATGACCAGTACGGGTATTCGTTCGGCACGGCCGGCGGACGGCTCGACGACCTGGCGCTCGCATTGCCCCGCATCGAGCACCGGCTGTCGGTGCTCAACCCGCCGCCGACCCGCAAGATCCCGGTCCTGATCGGCGGCGGTGGCGAGAAGAAGACCTTGAAGCTGGTGGCCCAGCACGCCGACATCTGGCACTCGTTCGCCGACCTCGAAACGCTCAAGCGTAAGTCCGCCATCCTCGACGACTGGTGCGCGAAGGTGGGCCGGGACCCGTCGCAGATCGAGCGGTCGGTCGGCACCCCGGAGGGGGATCCTGCCGAAGTGGGCGGCCCGCTGCTCGAGGCCGGGGTCAGCCTCTTCACCGTCGGTGTCGGCGGGCCGGACTACGACCTGAGCGGCCTCAAGAAGTGGATCGACTGGCGCAACCAGCTCTGAGCGACCAGTTCTGAGCGACCAGTTCTGAGCAACCAGTTCCCGGCCCTCAGCTCTGCCCGAGCATCCCGTCCAGCATTCCCTCGTACGGCGATGAGGCCTCGGCCCAGTAACGGCGGCTGATCCGGCCGGCCAGGTAAGCATCCCGGCCCGCCAGCACCGCCAGTTTCATGGCGCGCGCCATCCGGATCGGGTCGGCCGCCCGGGTCACGGCGGAGGCCACCAGGACCGCGTCGCACCCCAGTTCCATGGCGCGCACCGCATCGCCGGCGGTGCCGATGCCGGCGTCGAGGATCACCGGCACGCCTGCCTGCTCGACGATCAGGGCGATGTTGTGCGGGTTGCCGATACCTAGGCCTGAGCCGATCGGAGACCCGCCGGGCATCACCGCAGCACACCCGACCTGTTCCAGCCGACGGGCCAGTACCGGATCGTCGTTGGTGTACGGCAACACCACGAAGCCGTCGGTAACCAGGCGTTCACAGGCCTGCACCAGCTCCAGGCCGTCGGGCAGCAGCGTCCGCTCGTCGGCGACCACCTCGACCTTGACCCAGTTGGTCTGCAACGCCTCCCGAGCCAGCTTGGCGGTGAGCACGGCCTCGGCGGCGGTGCGGCAGCCGGCAGTGTTCGGCAGTACCTGCACCCCGCTGGCCCGCAGCACATCGAGGACCGAGCCAGAGGCGGCAGCGTCCACCCTGCGCATGGCGACCGTGGTCAGCTCGGTGCCCGACTCGGCAAGGATCCGTCCGAGACCTTCCAGACTGGGTGCGCCACCGGTCCCGACGATCAGCCGGGACTGCCAGCTGCGGTCGCCGATCACCAGCGGGTCGGCAGCCTCTGGTCGCATCCTCTCAGCCACCTTGCACTGCGGTCACGACGTCGATCCGGTCGCCGTCCTGCACGCTGATCTCCGACCAGCCGCCTCGCGGCACCACCTCGTTGTTGAGCGCGACGGCGATGCCGGTGGGCCGGTCGCTGATGGTGCTCACCAGCTCGGCGAGGGTGGTGTGGTCGGCGGCCTGCCGGGGTCTTCCGTTGACGGTGAGCTGCACGCGGCTGTCCCTGTTCATGTCGGGCTGGGCACGGATCTGGTGAATCGATCAGGATCGAACGCGTCCCATTCTTCCGCGGGCCGTTCACCGGCCGCCAGCCGCCTCACCGCCAGGGCGGTCAGGGCGGACAACAGGATGCCGTTGCGGTAGTGGCCGGTAGCCAGGATCAGTCCAGGTTGCACCTGACCGAGTAGCGGACCGTTGTCCGCGGTGCCGGGTCGCAGGCCGGCAAGCGCCTCCACGAAGGTGAATTCCGAACTGATGGGCAGCAGCTCGTAGGCATTGCGCAGCAGCTCGTACACGCCACCGGCCGTCACGGTGGTATCGAAACCCTGCTGCTCCACCGTTGCCCCGACCACCACCTCTCCGCCCACCCGCGGCACCAGGTAGACCTCGCTGCCGTGCACCAGCCCGCGCACGGTCCGGGTCAGCACCGGCCCGGCATCGGTGAGTCGGTCAGGTATCTGCAGCCGCAGGATCTGACCCTTCACCGGTTGGATGGGGTAGCCGGTGAGCCGCTCGGTGAGGGCACCGGCGCACAGCACCACCAGGTCGGCCGCGATGACCTGGCCGGCAGCGGTCAGCACGCCGTCGACCCGGTCGCCGCTTCGGCTCAGCGCGGTCACCTCGCCCGTCAGCCGTGTCACCCCGGCCAGGCTGCAGGCTCGATCAAGCGCCAGCAGGTAGCCGCGGTTGTCCACCGAGAGGTCG
>JBBQFE010000331.1:0-4210 GCA_038321605.1 Mycobacteriales bacterium
CCGATCCGCCTGCGCCAGCTTGCGCACGACCTGCTCCGGGGTATGCCTCTTCCTCGTCGTCATGATCATCGAGCCCTTCAGTCCACCTTCGTGGACATCAGACTCTCACTCAGCCTGGATCAATCAGGTGGGGTCATGCCAATGCTTCTCGGTACCTGATGACCGAGACCAAGCGGCGCCTGCACCAGCCGGTGTTCGCCAGCCAGGTCATGCTGGCCTATGACACGACTTGCGCCGTCTGCTCGCTCGGGCATCGTGAGCTGCTCGATGCCGCCCACATCGTTCCCGACAGCGATCCCCTGGGGTTGCCTGTGGTCCAGAACGGAATGGCGCTGTGCAAGATTCACCATGCCGCCTACGACCGCAACATCCTCGGAATTCGGCCTGACTACACGATCGAGATTCACCAGCGTCTACTACATGAGATCGATGGGCCGATGCTCACCTACGGTCTACAGGGCCACCATGGCGAAAGGCTCAGGAAGGTACCGGCAATGCGGAGCGAGCGGCCCGATGAGCAAAGACTCGCTCGCCGATACGAGGAATTCCGCGCGGCTTAGCTAGGCCCGTTCTGGTTTGGTGCGGCTGCGCCGAGCGGGCGGACTCTAGGAGCGATGGACCGGCCATGCAGAATCTGCTCAGGTCACGCCTGTGGAAAGTGAGCGGCAAGGGCAACATGGATCGCGCAAACCTGGTCGGCGGTCAGCGCTTGGACAGCGAGGGCATGCTCGGCGACCTTCTTGGGCCACAAGATCTCGATACCGGCCGTCGTGAAAGCACCCCCGAACACGGGCCACTCAGCGTCTACGAAACACAACATGCCGCGGACGGGCGGACGGTGAGTGAGAGCGGCCGCCGCTAGGGCCGCGGTGACGAGGTCTACCTGTTTCTGGATTCCGCCGATGAGCTTGGAGCAGTCTCGGCCGCCGACCATGAGCTTCTCGGTCCGTGCGCGAATGATTCCGCCCTCGACCTGCAGGCGGGGTCGGCCCTTGTAGCGCTTTGCGTCGACTACGAAGACACCAGCAGGAGCCACCACGATGTGGTCGATGTTTGCGCGGCCGCCGGGTATGCGTCTGTCATGCAGGACTCGCGCCCCGCGATCGACGAGACCATCGAGGCTGCGGGCGAGCTTCTCCTCCCCCACCGCGCCACGTTCCCAGGCCCTGGTGGACTGCGGCTCGTCGGACATCGCCAGGATCAAGCCTCCCAGCCGTGGATGCGCTGTCCGGATCTTCGCTTCGCGTTTCGCGCTACGTCGCTGATGCTCACGTCGCGCGGACGCGCCTGCGCGACCCGACTCCACTGGCACCTCGGCGGTCTGCGGGGTTCGCTGAGCGGGGGTGGTCGGGACGTTCACCGGAGACTCAACGGTAGGCGCCGATGCAACTGGAGTAGGGAGGACCGCCAACGGCTGGGCGCTCTCCGGTTGCTGGGAGACATTCGAGTGTGTGGACCGGTCGAAGCAGAAGATGCACTCGACCTGTTTGTGCGTGCCGAAGTAGATCGCCGTGTGCCCCGCCGGCAACGCCGCGGCACAGCCACGGCAGACCCCCGGGTAGCGCAACCGCACTCGCTTGAACGACGAAGGCGCGGTCACAGTAAATCGATCGGCGTCCCAGTGCTGAACTTGAGGCCAACGAACTGCCTTCTAGTGAGATCGCCGGGATGACGATACAAGTCGTTGGATTCCGACGCGCACTGCCAAGCACCGCAAAGCTCGGTTCGCGACGAGTCGCACTAGATCAAAGAATCCGTAAAACGGGGGGTTGAGGCAGCTGAGTGAACGAGTGTCGGCGGTCGGCCTTGTACGGCCCGGCAGGCGGCGAAAGGCTCAGCGCAGATAGGACGCCCCGTTGGCGTCAAGGATCGCGCCGCTGGTCCACGCCGCCTCGGGCGAGCTGAGCCAGCCGACCGCGGCGGCGATGTCAGCAGTCATCGCAACCCGCCCGAACGGACTCTGCGCGCGGATCGCGTCCCCTGTCGCTCCACCCAGCAGGTGCTCGGCCATGTCCGTGGCCACGAACCCGGGCGCGACCGCGTTCACCACGATCCCCCGCGGTGCCAGGGCGACTGCCAGGGATTGGGTCAGCGCATGCAGACCGGCCTTGCTGGCGCCGTAAGCGGGCGCGGTGGGTTCGCCTCGGTAGGCACCACGCGAGCCCACCATCACGATCCGGCCGCCGTCCGGGCCCTGTTTCCGCTTCAGCAGATGATCGACCACCTGCCACGTGACTGCGGCCGCGCCGAGCAGGTTCACGCCGATGGTCTGACGCCAGTTGGCGTTCCATTCCTCATAGCTGGTCTGCTCGATGGGCCGTTCGACGTAGATTCCGGCGTTGTTGACGAGCACGTCGACGGTCCCCAAGGATTCGACCGCGCGCGCCACCATTCGTGCGACGGCGGAATCGTCGGAGAGGTCGGCAGCCAGCACCATATGCCCCTGCCCCGGCAGTTCGGCCACCAGCGCCTCCGCAGCCGCCACGTTCGACTGGCAGTGCACGGCAATTCGGTCGCCGCGGGCGGCGAGGGTGCGGCTGATCTCCGCACCGATCCCGCGTGATCCACCGGTGATCAAGGCACATGCCATGAGGTCTCCTGAAACGTCGGCGAGCAATGGAACAGACCGTAGCGATGACCCATTCTGGTCAGCGTGGATCAGGAAGGTCGCCCGCGGGCGAAAGAACTAGCGGTAGCTCTGCGGTGAGCGGTGAAACTGCATGGCCTGGGCCGGGTCGTGGCCGAACAGCAGGGTCGCGTTCTCGTCAGCAGCGACCCGCTTCAGCTTTTCACCGGACTGCTTGGCGGCCACCGGATCTGACTGGCTCGTCCAGCTGTCGTGATCGAGATTGTCCTGCGTGTAGATGGCGTCCCCGCACACCACCATGTTGCCGGTGTCCTGCAGCCGGACCATCACCGACTGGTGCGCCGGCACGTGTCCCGGAGTCAGCAGGATCTCGATCCCCGGGAACAGTTCGGACTCGCCGTCGAGCAGTTCGTACGTCAACTTCGGCAGGTTCCAGTACTGGTGCGGAAAACCGGTGTTGACCCGTGCGTAGTCATAGTGCTCCCGCTGGACGAAGAAGGTCGCCCGTTCGAACAGGTCGTTGTTTCCGGCGTGATCGAAGTGCAGGTGGGTGTTGATGACGGAATCGATGTCCGTCGGCTTCACGTCCAGTTCCTGCAGCCGCCGCCCCAGGTCATCCTCCGGACCCATCTCGGGCACCAGACTCTGCTCCATCGGGGTTCCGCGCCATGTAGCGGCTGGATCGGTGATGTGCAACCGGCTCATCCCGGTATCGATCAGCAGGTTCTTGCCGTCGTCGAGCTTCACCAGGTACGACGGGACTGGAAGCTTGATCAGCTGCCCGTCGTTCACCCCGGGCGCGACCGTCTCGTACGCGCAGTTGCAGGTTCCCAGCGGGATGGTGAACATTTCCATGATGGTTCCTCTCGTCGGCGCGTACCGAACGCGTCGGTGATGACCCTCAGCCTGCAGTCAGTCAGTCAGTCAGCGGCGGCGGGGTTCAGAATCTGGGCATAGGAAGCCATCGCGACGTTGCCGCCGCTGACCACCGCAGCGAACCGGCCGGTGGCTGGCAGATCGGCCGACCGATGCAGATAGGCAGCAGTCGAAACCGCACCCGAAGGCTCCGCGATCAGGCGGCAGTCGGTCGCGATTCGCCTGACGGCGTCGCGGATCTCGTCCTCGTCCACCGTGATGATGTCGTCCACGTAGCGGCTGATGTGGCGCCATGGGATCTCACCGACCGACGTGGTGCGCAGCCCGTCGGCGATCGTCCGGTACGTCTGCTCGGGCGTCCACGTCACCCGGGACCCGGTGCGGAAGGACTCGGCCGCATCCGCGGCCAGTGCCGGCTCGACACCGATCACCAGGGTGTCCGGCTTCAGGGTTTTCACCGCGGTGGCGACCCCCGAGATCAGGCCACCACCACTGACGGGGACGAGCACCACATCGACGTCGGGCAGATCCTCGACGATCTCCAGGCCGGCGGTTCCCTGACCAGCCACGATCGCCTTGTCGTCGTAGGGACGGACCAACACCAACCCCTGTTCGGCGGACAGCTCCTCGGCCCGGATGTCGCGCTGGTCCGGCGTCACGATCATGACCTCGGCGCCCAGGGCCCGTACAGCATCGACCTTGACCTGGGGCGCTGCGTCCGGCATCACGATGACGGCGCGGATTCCG
>JBBQFE010000332.1:0-4203 GCA_038321605.1 Mycobacteriales bacterium
CCGTCGAGGGTGTGACCACGCTGCACCGGCACGTCCAGCGGCGGCACGTCGCAGAGCTTGATGGTGTTGTTCTCCGAGGCGACGATGGCCTCGGAGAGGTCGCGGCCGACCTTCTTCGCGTCGACGTCGAACGCGGCGACGAAATCGATGTCGCTGACGTGATACGGCCCGAAGGTGACGTGCATCAGGCCAGGCACGGTTCCCGACGGGTCTGCGTCGTGGTAGAAGTGCACGCCCTGCACCAGTGAAGCGGCACAGTTGCCTACTCCGACGATGGCAACGCGAATGCGGCCCGCGGCCGTGGTTGCGCTTTCCGAACCCATCGGGTTCCTCCTTTTGTTGTGTACTGCTCTGTTGGTGATTGATTCAGTTGTGGCTTACAGCAGCGTGGAAACGCCCGGCCGTGGTCAATCCAGGGCGGGGCGGGTCTTTCGCTCACTCTCGATGAGCTCGGAGAGCCAGCGGACCTCGCGGTCCGCCGATTCGAGCCCGTGCTCCTGCAGTTGCAGGGTGTAGCGGTCCATCCGTTCGCGGGTCCGCGCCAGTGACGTCCGCATGCCGTCGGCCTGCTCGGTCATCCGTTGCCGACGACCCTCGAGGATCTGCAGGCGGATGTCGGCGCGGGTCTGGCCGAAGAACGCCAGCCTGGTGCCGAAGCCCTCGTCGTCGTACGCCTCGGGCCCTACCTCGGCGAGCAGAGTGGCGAAGTGCTCCTTGCCCTCTGCGGTGAGTTTATACACTCTTTTGCCACGCTTTGACCGGCCAGCGAACCCGGCGGGCAGGGCCGGCAGTGGCTCGATGGGCGCCTCTTCATCGATCCACCCGGCTTCCTGTAGCCGGCGCAGCGTCGGATACAGCGAACCGTAGGAGAACGCCCGGAACGCACCGAGCAGGCTGGACAGTCGCTTGCGCAGTTCGTAGCCGTGCATCGGCGACTCGTTCAGCAGACCGAGGACGGCGATTTCGAGCATCTGGGTCCCCTTCCGGTGAGCATGCCAGCACGATGTATCGCAACGATACATCAGACCGAGATGTTCAGTCGCCGAGTCCGGCGCTGGAAGCGTTCGGCGTGCGTCCCGCGCCGTGTGACAGGCGCCGGATCACAACTCGCAGTAGTTGACCAATAGCTAGGCGTGGTCTCGAATTTCCCCTTATTTCATAAGGTAAAACTCAAACGTGCATTTAGGGCGGTCGGCGTCATAAGCTGCGCACAGCGGAGTCTTGATGGTGGAGTCTCCTTCCGGACGGAACCGCCGTGTTCGCGTCCGAGAACGGTTCATGTCGATCTCGGCAGAGCCGCTGCGACAGACCGATATATGGGGGATTCACCGGATGATCAAAGCTCTTCGCGCGCGCCGATCAAGGGGCGCGCTGCTCGTCGTTGCGCTGCTTGCCGGACTGGTGGCGATGTTCATACCCACCGCCGGTGCCGGTGCCGCCGTGGTCACGGGAGGGGTCAGCAGTGTCTCCTTCGAGAAGACCAGTTACAACAAGGGTGCCACGCTGCAGCTGAACTTCATCTGGGCGGTCGGTAACCAGACCCAGCCCGGTGACACCTTCAGCCTCACCGTCCCCGCTGACTTCCGGGTGGCCAACAGCAACCCCTTCGACCTGTACGCCCCCGACGGCACCACGGTGGTCGCGCACGCGGTCTGGACGGGCACCACGGTCACCTTCACCATGACCAGCTACGTGGCAAGCCACGACAACGTGCACGGCGACGGCAAGCTGTTCCTCAAATTCGCCCAGACCGCGCAGCCCGGTGACACTGTGACGGGTCACTTTCCCACCGGGGGCGGTCGGACCGTCGACGGCACCGTGAAGGTCAATCCGGTGGTGGGCGGCGGAACCCGCGTCAACTCCACCAAGCTCGGCCAGTGGAACAACACCGACGAGGGCACGATCACCCCGACCGACGCACTCGGCTGGCAGATCCAGGTTCCCACCGGCCCGCTCAGCAACTACCAGGTCGTGGACACCGTCGGTGCCGGTAGCTCGATCGACTGCAGCCATGGCTGGTACGTGGCAACCACGACCACGGTGGACGGAAACGGCAGCCCGACCGGCTTCACCGCACTGCCGACCTCGCGCTACACGAAGGTCTGCTCAGCGACGTCGTTCACCCTGACCATCCCGACGGTCAACGCCGGTGAATTCATCAACATCATCTACGCCTCCTCCGTCACCGATGTGAGTCTGGCGAACTACGGCAACGCGGCGGTGGCCAGCTACAACGGTTCACGCTTCCCGATCTCGGCCTCGGTCCGCCGGCACGTGCCGGGCGGCACCGGCGTCGGTGGCACCGCCCCCGGCGTGACGATCGTCAAGTTCGACACCCTCGGCGGCGACACCGCGGTCACGGGCAACTTCGACACCGCGCCCGGAAAGCAGCTGGCGGTGGGCACTCCCACGCCGATCAGCATGACCATCACGTCAACCGGTAATGACGCTCTCACCACGGTGCACGTCACCGACGCGACGTCGTCCGGCGCGGCCATCACCGGTCTCAGCTGCGACTTCTCGCCGCTCGGCGGACCTGCCACCGGCACCACCTGGGCCGGACCGTTCCTGAAGGGCACCTCGTTCACCTGCACCGGCACGGTGCCCGCCCTCGCCTCGGGTGTCCAGCACACCGACAACGCGACGGTCACCGGCATCGGCCAGGTCAGCCTCACCCCCGTGACGGCCAGCAACCCGTGGAACGGCTTCACCCCGCCTGCTGTCAGCGTCGGTGACTTCGTGTGGGTCGACAGCAACGGCAACGGCCTGCAGGATGCCGGCGAGCCCGGAATCCAGGGAGTCGTGCTCACGCTGACCGGGCCTGAGGGCCAGCCGGTGACAGATGTGAACGGTCAACCGGTGGGACCGCAGACCACGGACGCCAATGGCAAGTACCTGTTCAGCAATCTGCCCACCTTGCCGTCCGGCCAGTCCTACACGGCGTCCATCGACCTGACCGCCGCGTCCACCCAGACGGCGCTCACTCCGTACGTTCCCACCGGTGCGCTGACCGGCAACGACCGCTTCACCGACTCGTCGACGACCTCGGCAACGTCGTTCGAGAACCTCTCCACCAACGGGTCGTCGGACCTCAGCCTGGACTTCGGCTTCGTGCTGGCGTCGACCGACAACCCCCCGCCGCCCACCTCGACGCCGCCCACCTCGGCTCCGCCGTCGAGTGGTGTCGTGAACCCGCCGCCCGCCACCAGCACGCCTGCCGGCGGTAGCAACCTGGCGTTCACGGGTAGCTCGACGGGTGGCCTGACCGGCGCCGCCATCGTGCTGATGGTGCTGGGTGGACTGCTGATCGCTGCAGGCCGGCGGTCATCGCGCAAGCACTGATTCTGACAGCGCACCGTCGGTGACGACGGGCACCCACGCACTGTGAACTGACCGGGGTCACCGGTGGCAGCCTTCGGGCCGGCCACTGGTGGCCCCGGTTTCGTTGTTCCGGAACTGCCGTGCCACCGCGCCGTATCATCCACCGACAAATGCCTCAGATCGGTAGCTCTTAGATTTCCCACGTACCCTTTCAGGAACCCCCCGTCACCGAACCAAGGAGTTTTTTCGTGCCCGAGGCACCTCGTCCCGCCCGTTCCGGAGCGTCGAACCGGGCAACCGAGAGCTCCGATCTGGGCTGGTGGCGCAGTCGTCGGGCGGCGAAGAAGCGGCGTCTCGCCAAGATGAGTCGCAAGAAGCGGGTCGGACGCCGGATCGGCATCCTGGCCACCTGGCTGCTCGGTCTACTGGCGCTGCTGGTGACCGTCGCGGCGATCGGCGTCTACAAATTCGTGAACGTGCCGAGCCCCGATTCCCTGCCGCAGAAGCAGTTGGCCACCCTCACGTACTCCAACGGTGCGCCGATCGCGTCGGTCGGCGCTGAGAACCGGATCAGCGTGCCACTGTCCAAGGTCCCCGACCACGTGCGCAATGCGGTGATCGCGGCGGAGGATCGGGGCTTCTACTCCGAGCCAGGCATTTCGGTGCGGGGAACGGTCCGCGCCGTCGTCAACGACCTCAAGGGCGGTCAGGCCCAGGGGGGCTCCACCATCACGCAGCAGTACGTGAAGAACGCGTACCTGAACTCCGATCAGACCTTGACCAGAAAGCTGAAAGAGGCGGCGATCGCGCTCAAGCTGAGCCGCGAGTACTCCAAGGACACCATCCTCGAGTACTACCTCAACACCATCTACTTCGGCCGCA
>JBBQFE010000333.1:0-4199 GCA_038321605.1 Mycobacteriales bacterium
CGAGCTTGGTGATGACCCATTCGGCCAGCAGCGCGACGATGCCCATGATCACCATCGCGCCCCAGACCCCGTTGGCGTCGAAGGTGCCCTGGGCGTTCTTGATCAGGACCCCGAGTCCCTGCGATCCCCCCAGGAACTCCCCGACGATGGCGCCGATGAGGGCGAACCCGAAGCTGACGTGCAGGCTGGCGATGATCCAGGTGAACGCTGACGGCAGCACCACCTGCCGGGTGACCTGCCAGCGCGAGCCGCCGAGGATGGTCGCGTTGGCGATCAGGTTGCGGTCCACTTCCCGCACACCCTGGAAGGCGTTGAAGAAGACGCCGAAGAACACCAGCACGATGACCAGCAGGACCTTGGATTCGATCCCGAGCCCGAAGGCCAGCACGAAGACCGACCCCAGCACGATCCGCGGGATCGAGTTCAGCACCTTGATGTAGGGGCTGAAGACATCCGCCAGGAACCGAATCCGGCCCAGCGCGATACCCGAGACGATGCCGAGCGCGGTGCCGATCACGAAACCGATCAGCGCCTCCTCCAGCGTGACCTTGATCTGGTCGGCGAGCGAACCGATGGCGGTGCCGTCGGTGATCCAGGTGTGCAGCCGGCTGACGATGCCGGACGGAACGCCGTACAGGATGATCTTGCGCGAGTCGTTGCCCACGTAGAGCTGCCAGCCACCGAGCACCACCACCAGCACGGCCAGCTGGGTCAGGTGCACGATGACCTTGCGCCGGCGCACCCGGGACCGGTACGACTTCTCGCCCGCCGAGACCGGAAGCCGCTCACCGGTGCTGGTCAGTTCGGTCGCGACGCTCATCACCCTGCCGCCTTCTGGGTACCTGCGGTGCTCTGCGCGTAGGCGATGTCGACCTCGGAGCGCAGCGCCTCCCAGATCTGGTGGTACAGATCCACGAAGTGCGGTTCGAAGCGGATCTCCTGCACCACGCGCGGCCGGGGAAGGTCGATGTCGAAGGTGGCCTTGACCGTTCCGCCGGGACCAGCCGTCAGCACGACCACCTTGTCCGCAAGGGCGATCGCCTCTTCGAGGTCGTGCGTGACGAACACGACCGCGGGCCTGGTCAGGTCCCACAGCTGAAGTAGCTCGTTGGACATGATCGCCCGGGTCTGCACGTCCAGCGCGCTGAACGGCTCGTCCATCAGCAGGATCTTCGGTTCGTTGATGAGGCTCTGTGCCAGCGCCACCCGCTTGCGCATGCCGCCGGACAGCTGATGCGGAAAGCGGTCCTCGAAGCCGGCCAGTCCGACCCGCCGGAGCCAGTCCCTCGCCTTGGCGTTCGCCTCGGACTTGCCGGTTCCCCGGAAGCGGGGGCCGATCGCGACGTTGTCGAGCACCGACTTCCACGGCAGCACGGCATCGGTCTGAAACATGAACGCGACGCCGGGGGTGATGCCCGAGACCTCTTCGCCGTGTACCCGAACGGTGCCGAGCGAGGGGCGTTCGAGCCCCGAGACCATGGTCAGCGTAGTGGACTTGCCGCAGCCGGTGGGTCCGACGATGGCGCAGAACTCGCCCGGCGCCACCTGCAGGTCCAGATCCTTCAGGGCCGTGTAGGTGGTACCGGCCGGGGTGGTGAACCGCTTGGTCACCCCGCGCAGGTCGATCGCCGGAACCTCGGCGACATCGTGCTGTTGAGCTGGCATTGTCGGGTCCTTCCCATCCATCACGTCGGTACCGCCACGGAGTCGGTGGGGCACATCCGGGCTGTGTGGGAGGACACTAGGAAGCTGGAAACAGAACCGAAACAATTCAGAGCCTTGTGCGGCTATCTCGCAATATTGGTCGTTGTGCTCACTTGGCTCGGCCGGCAGTACGTTTTCGCGAGTTGTGTGCGTTGTGCTCAGGCCCGCTTGGCAGCGACGGCGACACGTGTTCTCATGCGTCACCGGCACTAACCAGGCGCGACTGACCGATCGGAGGCTTTCATGTGGCGCTCTCGCACCCTGGCCTCACAGATCCTCGCGGGCGTGCTGGCGATCCTGCTCGTCACGATCGTGCTCGGTGGTGTCCTCTACATCGAGCTCACCGGCCGCTCCCTGGACCGCCAGTACGAGACCCGCGCGGTCGACATCGCCGCGACCGTGGCCCAGATCCCCGAGATCCGCAACGGCATCACCCAGCCGGACCCGCGACGGCTGATCCAGTCGCTGGCGGGCCAGATCCAGCACAGCAGCGGCGCCGACTATGTGGTGGTCGCGGACCGGTCCGGCATCCGCTTCTCCCACCCCAATCCGGAGCTGATCGGGCGTCGTCTGGAGGAGCCGGTCGCCGTCCTGGACGGGCGCAACCACATCGGCATCAACCGGGGCAGCCTGGGCCGCTCGGCCAACGGTAAGGCACCGATCCTGGACGCGTCGGGAAACGTGGTCGGGCAGGTTTCGGTCGGCATCCTCGAACGCAACGTCGCCAGCCAGCTGCGCCACGATGCGGTGGTCATCGCGTCCTATTCGCTGCTGGTGCTGCTGCTCGGGGTCGCTGCCTCGTGGCTGCTGGCCCGCACCATCAAGCGGGTGACCTTCGGCCTGGAACTCTCCGAGATCGCGTCGCTGCTGCAGGAACGCGAGGCGATGCTGCACGGTATTCGCGAAGGTGTGCTCGGCTTCGACTCCCGCGGCCAGGTCAACCTGATCAACAACGAGGCCCGCCGACTGCTGCACATCACGTCGTCCGGCACCGGGCAACGCCTCGACGATCTGGTGCCGCCGGGCCGGCTGCGCGACCTGTTGGCGGGTGACATCAGCGGACCCGACCAGGTGGCGCTGACCGATGAGTACCTGCTGGTCGTCAACCGGATGCCGGTGCTGCTGGCCGGCCGCGACGCGGGGTACGTGGTGACCCTGCGCGATCGGACGGAGCTGGAGGCCCTGCTGCGGGAACTGCACGCGGTGAACGGGCTCACCGAAGCACTTCGCGCGCAGGAGCACGAGTTCGCCAATCGGTTGCATGTCATCGCTGGACTGCTGGAGTTCGCAGGCCCCGACGAGGCCGCCGCCTACCTGGCCGAGCTCTCCCAGACCTCGCTCGGCCAGGGTGAGAAGCTGCGTGCCCGGATCGCGCCACCGGCCATCGCCGCGTTGCTGATAGCCAAGTTGACCATCGCCGCCGAGCAGGACGTCCAGGTGGTCATCGACGACTCCTCGCACCTGGACCAACCGAGCCTGGACCCACAGGCGTTGATCACCATCATCGGCAACCTGATCAACAACGCCATCGACGCGGTGACCGGCCAACCATCGCCGCGACTGGTCACGGTGCACCTGGATGACCGGGACGGCGAGATCTTCATCAGCGTCACCGATACCGGGCCGGGTATCGGCGCCGGAGCGTTGGACGAGATCTTCATCGACGGGTACTCCACCAAGACGCCACGTGGTCAGATGCGGCGCGGGCTCGGGCTCGCGCTCATCCACCGCCTGGTTCACCGCGCCGGCGGCTCCATCACGGTCTCATCCGGCCCCGGCGCCCGCTTCGAGGTCCGCTTCCCCATCCCGAACCTGAACAGCCGCGGCCTCGCTGCCTCGTCCTCGGAGAGCCTGCGATGATCCCGACCCTGGTCATCGACGACGACTACCGGGTGGCGGGCATCCATGCGGCCAGCGTCGATCGGGTGCCCGGCTTCCACTGCGTCGGCGAGTCCCACACCGCGGCCGAGGCGCGCACCGCCATCAGGGACCTGGGGCCCGAACTGCTGCTGCTCGACCTGCACCTGCCCGACGAGGACGGGTTGTCCCTGCTGCGTTCGCTGAAATCGGGAACCGGCCGGGTGCCGGACTGCATCATCGTCACCGCAGCAAGAGACCTCGGCGCGGTACGGGCGGCGATGCACCTGGGCGCGGTGTACTACCTGGTCAAACCGTTCGGCTTCGCGCAGTTGCGAGATCAGCTCGAGGCGTACCGGGACTGGCGGGAGCAGGTGGCCGGCTTCGCCGAGGCAGATCAGGCAACCGTCGATTCCATGTTCAACCTGCTGCGCGGGCCGGTGCCGTCAGCATCGTCGGCGACATCAGATCTGCCTCCGACGATGGCCAAGGTCCTCGACGCGGTGAACTCGGCCGCCAAGCCCCCGAGCGCTGCCGACATCGCGCAGTCCCTGGGCATCAGCCGGCCGACCGCGCAGCGGTACCTGAGCGATCTGGAGCGGCGCGGACTGATCGGACTGGACCTCGAGTACGGCGCC
>JBBQFE010000334.1:0-4192 GCA_038321605.1 Mycobacteriales bacterium
ACGACCGGCTCACGCTTCAGTTCTGCGTCAACTACGGGGGGCGCGCCGAGATCGTCGACGCGGCGCGCCGGATCGCCACCCTGGCGGCCGAGGGCAGGATCAAGCCGGACAAGATCGACGAGAAGATGTTCGCCCGCTACCTCGACGAACCGGATCTGCCGGAGGTCGACCTGTTCATACGGACCTCGGGCGAGCAGCGCACTTCGAACTTTCTGCTGTGGCAGTCGGCCTACGCCGAACTGCTCTTCGTCGACACCCCATGGCCGGATTTCGACCGGCGTGACCTGTGGGCCGCCTGCGAGAACTACGCGCGCCGGGACCGTCGCTACGGTGGCGCGGTGGATACCACCGAACCGCCGACGACCGACCCGCGTCCCACCACCCCCGTTGCCCCGGAGATCCTGTGATCGCAGTTCAGTACTTTCGGCCGTCCGAGGATCTGGAGTCCTTCCAGCAGCACGGAGCCGAGGCGCTGGCCGCACTGGCGGCCCGGCCCGGCTTTCTGGGCGGCAGCCTGGGTCGTGCCACCGACGACGACACCGCCTGGCTGCTGCTCACCGAATGGGACTCGGTCGGTTCGTACCGGCGCGCTCTGGGCGGCTACGAGGTGAAGATGGTGGCCACGCCGCTGATGGCCCAGGCGCTGGATCTGCCGGGCGCATTCGAGCAGCTGGTCAGTATCGACGCCGACGGCAGCCGGACCGTTCGCACCAGTGATCGGGCCCCCGACGCGGACTGGGTGAGCCGGCTGGGGCCCGCCTGATCGTGGTGCGGGCATCGTCGGCAGTGGATGGATCGGCCGCTTTCTGGCAGGGTCGTCCGCGCAATCGTTTTGTAACCTGGAAGGCGCGCACCGCAAGCAACGCCGGCACCGGCGATTGCTGGCACCGCGGCGAGACCTGGCTGCCCGTGCGGGTGGCCTGACAGCAGCAGAAAACAGGGGTGAGGGTTCTGTCGGCCACCGAGCTCGACCCCGAACAGCTCCAGACCGATGCTGCGCCACCCGGTGGGGACGGTTCGCCCGACCCGGCCGGATCCACCACCGGCCGAAAAATCACCGTTGTCAGGTATGTAGCTCTGGCGCTGTGGTTCGTCGGCATCGCGGTGTGGACGTTGCGCGACGGCGTCGCGGTGGACCGTACCCAGCTGCTGGCCATCGTCTGCTCCGGCCTGCTGATCTCCAGCATCGGCAAGCGGCGCGCGCTGCGGGTGCTGCGGGACTGGCTGCCGTTCGCGGTGCTGCTGCTGGTCTATGACTACACCCGGGGCATCGCCGCGTTGCTGGGACGGCCGACCGAGTGGTACTTCCAGGCCGACTTCGACCGCTGGCTGTTCGGCGGCACCGATCCCACCGTGTGGCTGCAGTCGCAGCTGAAGCAGGCCACCCCGCCGTGGTGGGAGGTCCTGGTCAGCATGGTGTACGTCTCGTACTACATCGCGCCCTACGTGGTGGCCGGTGTGTGGTGGCTGCGCGACCGCACCGCCTGGAAGCAGTTCGTCGTCCGGTTCGTGGCCATGTCGTTCATCGGACTGGCCGGCTTCATCCTGATGCCCGCTGCGCCGCCGTGGGCGGCCGCCCAGTGCACCGCCCCGGAGATCGCCGGCGGCCAATCGGATCCGCCGTGCATCGAGAACGCCAAGCGCACCCCGGAGAACCCGGGGATCCTCGAGCAGCGGGTCTACCCCAAGCATGCCGGTGCGGTCGCCTACGTGGAGCGGATCTCCAACCGCGGCTGGGACCGGCTCGGTCTCGGTCAGGCCAAGGCACTGGTCACCGAGGGCCAGGCGAGCGTGAACCTGGTAGCGGCGGTGCCTTCGTTGCACGCGGCCACCACGCTGCTGATCTCGGTGTTCCTGTGGCCACGGGTGCGCAAACGGTGGCGCCCGCTGCTGGTGGCGTACCCGATGGCGATGGCGTTCGTCCTCGTCTACGGCGCCGAGCACTACGTGTTCGACATCGTGCTGGGCTGGTTGGTCACGGTGATCGTGACCGTCGGGGAGGTCCGCGGGCGGCAGTGGTACCTGGCGCGCAGACGGCGGCTGGTCGGTGCCACAGGCACCCGGCACAAGCCGCTCGCGGACCCGGATACCCTGGACTGACCGTAACCGCAGTCCACCATGGAGTTGTCCCGTGCCCCTCGACCGCAATGATTCCGTCGTCAGCCTGGCGAAACGTCGTGGTTTCGTGTTCCCGGCCGCCGAGATCTACGGCGGTACCCGGTCGGCGTGGGACTACGGCCCGCTCGGTGTGGAGCTGAAGGAGAACATCCGTCGCCAGTGGTGGCGCAGCATGGTGACCAGCCGCGATGACGTGGTCGGCCTGGATTCCGCGGTGGTGCTGCCGCCGGCGGTGTGGGAGGCCTCCGGGCACGTTGCGACCTTCTCCGACCCGCTGACCGAATGCACGCACTGTCACAAGCGCTACCGGGCAGATCACCTGATCGAGGAGTTCGAGGCCAAGAAGGGCCGGACGCCGGAGAACGGCCTGGCCGACATCGCCTGCCCCAACTGCGGAAATCGAAACACCTGGACCGAACCGCGAGCCTTCTCCGGCCTGATGAAGACCTACCTGGGGCCGGTCGAGGACGAGTCCGGCCTGGCCTACCTGCGACCGGAGACCGCGCAGGGCATCTTTCTGAACTTCAAGAACGTGATGACCACCGCGCGAAAGAAGCCGCCGTTCGGCATCGCGCAGACCGGAAAGTCCTTCCGCAACGAGATCACGCCCGGCAACTTCATCTTCCGTACGCGGGAGTTCGAGCAGATGGAGATGGAGTTCTTCGTGGTGCCCGGCACCGACGAGCAGTGGCACGACTACTGGTTGCAGGCGCGCTGGGACTGGTACCTGGATCTGGGCATCCACCCCGAGAACCTGCGCTTCTTCGAGCACCCGAAAGAGAAGCTCTCGCACTATTCCAAGCGCACCGTGGACATCGAGTACCGGTTCGAGTTCGGTGGCTCGGAGTTCGCCGAACTCGAGGGCGTGGCCAACCGGACGGACTTCGATCTGACGACCCACTCCGAACATTCCGGCACTGATCTGAGCTACCTCGACCCTGAGACGAACACCCGCTACAAGCCCTTCGTGATCGAGCCGGCGGCCGGTTTGACCCGTGCGACGTTGGCTTTTCTGCTCGATGCCTATGCCGAGGACGAAGCCCCGAACACCAAGGGTGGCGTCGACAAGCGCACCGTCCTGCGGCTGGACAAGCGGCTGGCGCCGGTGAAGGTGGCGGTGCTACCGCTGTCGCGCAACGCCGACCTGTCACCGAAGGCCCGTGATCTGGCGGCCGCGTTGCGGCAGAACTGGAACGTGGAGTTCGACGACGCGCAGGCGATCGGCAAGCGTTACCGCAGGCAGGACGAGATCGGCACGCCCTTCTGCGTGACCGTCGACTTCGACACCCTGGATGACCAGGCGGTGACGGTCCGGGAACGCGACACCATGACCCAGGAGCGGGTATCCCTGGACAAGATCGTGGGCTACCTCGCCGAGCGACTCGTCGGCTGCTGATCGCCGATGACTCTGCAGCTGGACACCGTTCCGGTCGCCCCGCCGTTGCGGTTGGGCGAGCGCATCGTGGTGGACCCGCCGGTGGTGCTGGCGCCGCTGGCCGGTATCACAAACGTCGCGTTCCGGCGGCTGTGCCGCGAGTACGGCGCCGGCCTGTATGTCTCGGAGATGATCACGTCCCGGGCCCTGGTGGAGCGCAACCCCAAGACGCTGCGAATGGTCACCTTCGCCCCCGACGAGCAGCCCCGATCGATGCAGCTCTACGGGGTGGACCCGGCGGTGGTGGGCAGGGCGGTGGCGATGGTGGTGGCCGACGATCTCGCCGACCACGTGGACCTCAACTTCGGCTGCCCGGTCCCCAAGGTGACCCGTCGCGGCGGTGGGTCCGCGCTGCCCTGGCGGATCAACCTGTTCAGCGACCTGGTGCGGGCGGCGGTGCGGGCGGCGGACGGCCAGATCCCGATCACCGTGAAGATGCGCCTCGGGGTGGACGCAGATCACCTGACCTACCGCGAGGCTGGACTGCGGGCCCAGGATGCGGGCGTTTCCTATGTGGCGCTGCATGGCCGGACCGCCGCCGACTTCTACGGTGGCCAGGCCCGGTGGGAGCCCATCGCGGAGTTGGCGTCCCTACTGGACATTCCGGTGCTCGGTAACGGGGACATCTGGGAGGGCGCG
>JBBQFE010000335.1:0-4191 GCA_038321605.1 Mycobacteriales bacterium
GAAGCGGCACCTCATGCTCGGCGGTGATGTCAGACCCGTCACGGCGTTGTCAGTGCGACTCACGTGAGACCCGGTCCCCGCTGGCGCCGACCAGGAAGTCCAGGTCGGCTCCGGTGTTGGCCTGTTGGACCGTCTGAACATAAAGGCGCTCCCAGCCCCGCGATGGCTTCGCGAAGGCGGCCAGCGAAGCGGGCTCGGGGGCGCGTGCGGCAAGCTCCTGCGACGGAATGTCCAACTGGATAAGCCGTTTCTCGACATCAATGATGATGAAGTCGCCGTTACGCACAAGCCCCAACGGTCCACCCGCGGCAGCCTCGGGAGACACGTGCAGCACAACCGTGCCGTACGCGGTGCCACTCATCCGTCCGTCGCAGATGCGCACCATGTCGGTCACGCCCTGCTTGACGAGCTTGGCCGGCATCGGCATGTTGGCCACCTCTGGCATTCCGGGATAGCCCTTCGGCCCACATCCCCGCAAGACCAGCACCGAGGCTGCGTCGACGTCCAGTTCCGGGTCATCGATGCGCGCATGCAGATCCTCGATGGAATCGAAGACCATCGCCCGACCGCGGTGTTGCAGCAGTTCGGGTGAAGCCGCCGCAGGTTTGATCACCGCCCCGTCCGGAGCGAGGTTGCCGTACAGCACGGCGATGCCGGCGTGCTCCTGCAGGGGCTCCGAGCGTGATCGGATGACCTCCGGGTCCCAGATCTCGGCGTCGGTGAGATGGTCCACCAATGGCCGCCCGGTGACCGTTAGCGCAGCAGGATCCAGCAGGTCCTTCAGCTGGCCGAGTACTGCGGGCAGCCCGCCAGCGCGGAAGAAGTCCTCCATCAGGAACCGCCCTGCCGGTTGCAGGTTGACCAGCAACGGGATCTGCGAACCGGTGGCGTCGAAATCGTCCTGGGTGAGGTGGACACCCAGTCTGCCGGCGATGGCGAGCAGGTGGACAACGGCGTTCGTGGAGCCACCGATCGCGGCGAGGGCAACGATTGCATTGAGGAACGAACCTCGGCTCAGCACCCTGCCCGGGGTCCGCTGCTCGGCAACCATCTCGACCACCAGCCGACCCGTCTCATGTGCGCCCTCCAGCAGCCGACTGTCGGCCGCGGGAGTACCGGCCAGGCCGGGCAGCACCATTCCCAAGACCTCGGCGAGCATACCCATCGTGGATGCCGTCCCCATGGTGTTGCAGTGCCCTCGGCTACGGATCATCGACGACTCCGAAGCGATGAATTGCTGCTCGGTGAGCGAGCCGGCACGCACCTCTTCCGAGAGACGCCACACGTCGGTCCCGCACCCGAGCGGCACGCCCTTGAACGTGCCGGTCAGCATCGGGCCACCAGGCACAACCACGGCCGGCAGGTTCACCGAGGCCGCAGCCATCAGAAGTGCGGGGATCGTCTTGTCACACCCACCGAGCAGCACCACGCCGTCCACCGGGTTCGCTCGCAGCATCTCCTCGGTGGCCATCGCGGCCATGTTGCGCCAGAGCATCGCGGTGGGCCGGACGAGCGTCTCTCCGAGCGAGATCACAGGCAGGTTGAGCGGAATGCCACCGGCGGCGTAGACACCCTGCTTGACGCTCTCCGCGACCTCGTTCAGGTGCGAGTTGCAGGGGGTGAGGTCAGAGGCGGTGTTCGCGATGGCTATGTGCGGCCTACCGTCAAAGGCGTTCCTGGGCAGCCCACGCCGCATCCAGGCCCGATGTATGTAGGCGTTGCGGTCGGTACCGGCGTACCACTGAGAACTTCGCTGCACCGTCAACGGCTACCTTCTGATCATGAATCTTCGGCAGGGTTTTCTACTGATTGCCGACGCTACCTTCCTTCACACCGCCTCGGCAGCCGCCTCATGAGCGCCGCCGAGCAGGTTACCGCCGCGCTCACGCATCACGGCGAAGGTCCGGTCTGGATGGCTGAGCGACAGTCGCTGTGCTTCGTGGACGTGCTGGCCGGTGATGTTCTCGCGTATTCCGACGGCGAGGTGACACGCACCCACGTGTCGCGGGTGGTGGCTGCACTCCGTCCACGCGTCGGTGGTGGCGCGGTGGTGGCCACCGAGCGGGGCTTTGCCGTCTGCGACGTGATGTTCGGTCAGGTACGCGAGCTGCCGCCGGTCTTCGACGACGGGCTGGTCCGGATGAACGACGGGGGCTGCGATCCCCAGGGCCGTTTCTATTGCGGCAGCATGGCCTATGACGGCGCTCCCGACGCAGGGCAGCTCTATCGGCTCAATGCCGACTGGAGCATCGACACGATCCTCAGCAGGGTGACGGTGTCCAACGGCATTGCCTGGAGCCCGTCCGGGCACCGGGCCTACTACATCGACAGCGCCACCCAGCGGGTCGATGTCTTCGACGTCGACGACACCGGCGAATTGTGCGACCGCCGCCCGCTGATGGTGATCGACGAGCGCCTCGGCACCCCGGACGGCATGACGGTCGATGCCGACGGTGGTCTGTGGGTGGCCCTGTGGGACGGCGGCTGCGTGCATCACTACGACGCGAGCGGGTCGCTACAGCTGGTGATCGACGTGGCTGCGAGGCGTCCGACCGCCTGCACCTTCGGCGGCCCGGATCTGGCCGACCTGTTCATCACCACCTCGCGCCTGGACCTCGACTCGCCCGCCGCGGGCGACGGAGCACTGTTCCGGGTACGTCCGGGGGTCACGGGCCTGCCGCCACTGCCCTTCGGCACGCCACCGTCTGAGCAAGAGCGCTGAGCCGAGGGTCGGACAGCTCGCCGCTCGACCGTTCAAGCTCTTGTGTGATCGGCGTTAAGCGCGCATGGTTCTTGCCAAGCGGCGCCGAGAGCTGCAGATCCATCTGTACCCGAACTTCAGCAGGGATGTCTTGTGAACCGAATACTCGTCGGACTCAGCTCGCTTGGCCTGGCCGCAGCAATCCTGTCGGCGGGTGGCAACGCCGACGCGGCAGTCCGACTGCCCTGTAGCGCTCGCATGTCCAATGCCTCGCCGACCCAGAACTCGACCATCAATGTTCTCGTGAGCACCTGCTCGACCGCGTTCGTCCCCCGCTGACCCGTCAGCCCTCCGGATCCGATCGGACCACGCGCCGAGTCAGCCGCTGCTGCCCGAGCCTGTCGATCATCGACACTCGTCCTGATCTGCCCGTTGCTTCCGAATGTTGCCCGTTGACCGCGGCTACCGGCGGGGGGATTGTGACCAGTATCGCCGCCGAGAAACTGGCGCGGCCGAGCTGAACGGGGTATGCCATGCGCATTCGCAGAGCCGCGACGCTGGTGAGTCTTCTCGCTGTCGTCTCGTTGGGCATGCCAGCCGGGGTGGCATCCGCCACGGGAGTGACACAGCAAGGCCGCACCTGGACCGTCCAGGCCGGTGAGGAGACAGCCAACCACGCCATCCAGGGCATGGCCTTCCTACCGGCCAACGTGTTCATTCATCCGGGCGACACCGTCCGGTGGAACGCGAACTCCGCCGAAATCCACACGGTCACGTTCCTCGCCGACCAGACCCTGACCACGCCGCCCCCGTTCAACCCGGGCGACCCGACGATGCTGCTACCCGTCGGCGGAGCCACCTTCCAGCTGGGTACGTACCAGAACTCGGGCCTGCTCGCCGACATCGCCCCCGGAGCATTTCCGTTCACGACCAGCTACAGCCTGACCTTTCCCAGCACCGGAGACTTCACCTACTTCTGCCTGGTCCACGGAGCCATGATGAAGGGCGTCGTGCACGTCATTGCGCCGTCGAAGCCTTACCCGTTCACGCAGCGGGACTACAACCGGCAGGCCCACGAGACGTCCGAGGCGATCATCCGCGACGGACGCTACCTCGCCGCCACAACGCGTGAATCAGTCGAACACACCAGAACGGTGGCCCTCGGGGCTGACGACGGTGTGGCGATGGTCATGCGCTTCATCCGACCCGTCATCACCATTCACGTCGGCCAGCAAGTCACCTTCGAGAACACCGGAATGGCGGCGCCGCACACGGTCACCTTCGGCACCGAGCGCGCGAACTTCTTCGCTCCGTCCGGTGATCCGACCACGTTCTCTGGTGGCGACCTGAACTCCGGCATCGTCGGTCCGGGAGGCTCGTTCACCGTCACCTTCCACAAGGCGGGCACCTTCGCCTACATCTGCGCGCTGCACGACTACGCGGGGATGGTCGGCAAGGTCGTAGTCATCCGCGATCAGCGCGACGACTGA
>JBBQFE010000336.1:0-4191 GCA_038321605.1 Mycobacteriales bacterium
ACCGAGCCTGCCGCATACACCGGGGACGTCTACGTCGGTGGCCCGGTCGATGTGCGCGAACTGCCGGCGCTGACCATCGCAAAACTGGCCGTGGGCAAGATGTCGAACAACGCGTATCTGCTGCGCTGTCGAGCCACCGGGCAGGGTTTGTTGATCGATGCGGCGGACGATGCGGACCGGCTTGCGCACCTCGTGACGCTCGGCGGAGATCCAGTGTCCGACGTGCTGACCACGCACCAGCACCGGGACCACTGGCAGGCACTGGCCACGGTGGTCGCACGAACCGGAGCCCGAACGCTGGCTGGTGTCGAGGATGCGCCGGGCATACCGGTCGCCACCGACCGCACGCTGCAGCACGGCGAGAAGATCCATCTCGGCGACGTCGACCTCTCGGTCATCGGTCTGCGTGGGCACACACCGGGCTCGATCGCGCTGCACTACCAGGACCCCACCGGGCATGGCCATCTGTTCACCGGTGACTCCCTCTTTCCCGGCGGCGTCGGCAGGACCACGTCACCGGCGGACTTCAGCTCGCTGATCGCAGATGTCAGTACCCGCATCTTCGATGTCTACGACGACGAGACCTGGTTCTACCCCGGTCACGGCAACGACTCGACGCTCGGTGCGGAGCGCCCCCAACTGGACGAGTGGCGTGCGCGAGGCTGGTAGCGAGACTTCGGAGATATCCGCACGGCAACTTCGTGAGCGCATTGCCGGGCTGACCCTGCGCGATGAGCACCGGCTGCGGCGGCGACTGGACGGCGATCGACGGCGACGGGATACCGGCACTGCCAACCTCGAGCGGCTGCTCCCCGAGCTCGAGCGCGCCGAACAGCGGATCAGCGCTCGCCGCTCGCAGCAACTTGTCCTGAAGTATCCCGCGGATCTGCCGGTGAGTCAGCGACGAGATGATCTGTTGGCGGCGATCGCCGCCCACCAGGTGGTGGTGGTGGCAGGTGAGACCGGTTCCGGCAAGACCACCCAGCTGCCCAAGTTGTGCCTGGAACTCGGACGTGGCGTGCGCGGCATGATCGGGCACACCCAGCCCCGTCGCATCGCTGCCCGAGCGGTTGCCGAACGCGTGGCGGAGGAGCTGGAGTCCGAACTGGGCGCCACGGTGGGCTACGCGGTGAGGTTCACCGATCAGGTCTCGGACCTCACGATGGTGAAGGTGATGACCGACGGGATCCTGCTGGCCGAGATCCAGCGCGACAGGATGCTTCGCAGCTACGACACGATCATCATCGACGAGGCGCACGAGCGCAGCCTGAACATCGACTTCCTGCTCGGCTACCTGCAACAACTACTTCCGCGCCGTCCCGATCTGAAGCTGATCATCACCTCCGCCACGATCGACCCGCTGCGGTTCTCGCGCTACTTCGCAAACGCGCCGGTGGTCGAGGTCTCGGGTCGCAGCTATCCGGTCCAGATCCGGTACCGCCCGGTGGTGGACCCTGACGATCCGGACGGCGAGGAACGCGACCAGGTCAGCGCCGTGTGCGACGCGGTGACCGAGCTCAGCGCGGAACCGCCGGGCGACATACTCGTCTTTCTCAGCGGCGAAAGGGAGATTCGCGATACCGCGGACGCGCTTCAGGCCGCCGACCTCGCCGACACCGAGGTGATCCCGCTGTACGCGCGGCTGTCCGGCGCCGAGCAGCATCGGGTGTTCGCCGCGCACCGGGGCCGCCGGATCGTGCTGGCCACCAACGTGGCCGAAACGTCGCTGACCGTGCCCGGGATCAGGTACGTCATCGATGTCGGGACCGCCCGGATCTCGCGGTACAGCAACCGCACCAAGGTCCAACTGCTGCCGATCGAAGCGATCTCGCAGGCCTCGGCGCGCCAGCGGGCGGGTCGGTGCGGACGGACCTCGGACGGCATCTGCATCCGCCTCTACTCCGAGGCGGACTTCGAGAGCCGACCATTGTTCACCGACCCTGAGATCCTGCGCACCAATCTGGCGTCTGTGATCCTTCAGATGGCATCGCTGGATCTCGGTGCGATCGAGAAGTTCGGGTTCATCGACCCACCGGACGGCCGCCAGATCGCAGACGGCCTGGCGCTGCTCACCGAACTGGGTGCGCTCGGCACCGGTGAGCGCGAACTGACGGACGTGGGCCGGCGGATAGCCCAGTTCCCGGTCGACCCACGGATCGCCCGCATGATCGTCGAGGCCGAACGACGCGGGTGCGTTCGGGACGTGCTGGTGCTGGCCGCCGCGCTGACCATCCAGGACCCGCGGGAACGGCCTATCGAGCATCAACAGGCGGCGGATGCGAAACACGCCCGCTTCGCCGACGCCACTTCCGACTTCGCCGGCTACCTCAATCTCTGGCGCCATCTGCGCGAGCAGCAGCGCGAACTCTCCTCCAGCCAGTTCCGCAAGATGTGCCGCGCGGAGTACCTGAACTACCTCCGCATCCGGGAGTGGCAGGACCTGTTCACGCAACTCCGGCAGATTGCCAAGGGCCTCGGGATCGCGGTCGGCGACGCCGAGGCCAACGTGGACGCCGACCAGATCCGACGCAGCCTGCTCGCCGGCCTGCTCTCCCACATAGGGCTGAAGGAAGGTCCTCGCGGGGACTACCTCGGGGCCCGCAACGCCAAGTTCGCGATCTTCCCTGGGTCCGCGCTGTTCAAGAAGCAACCCCGCTTCGTGATGGCCGCTGAGCTGGTGGAGACCTCCCGGCTCTGGGCTCGAACGGTTGCGGCGATCGAACCGGAATGGGTGGAGGAACTGGCGCCCCAGTTGGTCAAACGCAGTTACAGCGAGCCGCACTGGGAGCGTCGCCAAGGTGCGGCGGTGGCGCTGGAACGGGTGACCCTGTACGGCGTTCCGGTCGTGGTGGGGCGCAAGGTCGGTTACCACCGGGTCGATCCGGTGGCGTCCCGGGAACTGTTCATCAGGAACGCGCTGGTCGAGGGTGACTGGGAATCTCGGCACGCGTTCTTCCTGCACAATCGCGAGCTCATCGAGGACGTGCACGACTTGGAGAGTCGTGCCCGGCGCCGCGACCTGCTGATCGACGAGGACACCCTCTTCGACTTCTACGATCGACGGATTCCCGGCGACGTGGTCTCGGCTCGACACTTCGACAGCTGGTGGAAGAAAGTGCGCCACCGCACGCCAGGGTTGCTCGATCTGACCTCCGCCGATCTCGTTCGGCACGGTGCCGCGGTCGACGCGGAGCAGTACCCGGACCGCTGGACATCGGGCTCGTTCGAGCTGGATCTGAGCTATCACTTCGAGCCCGGTGCGAGCACGGACGGTGTGACGGTCACCATCCCGCTTCCGCTGCTCAACGAGGCCGACGCGGCCGGACTGGACTGGCAGGTACCCGGTCTGCGCACCGAACTCGTCACCGCGCTGTTGCGCGGCCTGCCCAAGCCTCTGCGCAGATCGATCGTGCCGGTCCCGGACGCGGCAGCGCAGCTCGTTGCAGCGCTGGGCGACCAGCTGTCTGGTTCGCCGCAGGCCCTGACCGACGTGCTGTCCGCCGAACTCGAACGCACCAGAGGATTGCGGATTCCGCCGGACGCGTGGGACGTCGACAAGCTGCCCGATCATCTGCGGCCCACCTACCGGATAGTGGACGAGGCCGGCGTACTACTGCGCGAGGGCAAGGATCTGTCCGAACTGCAAAGGTCTTTCGCCGACGCGGTGGTCGGCACGCTGCAGCGGGTGACCAGCGACCTCAGCCGTGACGGCATCACCGGCTGGGACTTCGGCGACCTTCCCAGGACGGTGCAGCGCGAGGCCAGCGGTCATTCGATGACCGGCTATCCGAGCCTGGTCGAACTGCCCTCCGGCACCTCCGCGGCCCCGACGGTCGGTATCAGGGTCTGGGAGAGCGCTGGCCGCCAATCCGAGCAGATGTGGATCGGTACCCGCCGGTTGTTGCTGAACACGGTCGCCTCCCCCGCGAAACAGTTGCGCGCGGCACTCTCGCAGCAGACCCGGCTGAGCCTGAGCAGAAGCCCGCACCAGTCCCTGGAGGCGCTGTTGGCCGACTGTGTCAGCGCCTCGGTAGACCTGCTGATGCACCTCCACGGCGCTCCGGTCTGGGACGCGGCTGGTTTCGAGAGGCTGCGCGCCGAGGTGGCGGCCGGACTGCTGCCCACCGCGCAACGCACCTCGGTCGAGGTCCAGCGGGTGATCGAACGGGTCCAGCAGACGGAGCTCGCGCT
>JBBQFE010000337.1:0-4189 GCA_038321605.1 Mycobacteriales bacterium
CGGATCTCGCGGTCGACGACGACCGCGTACAACCCCTCCTTGCCGCCGAAGTGCTCGTACACCACCGGCTTGCTGACTCCGGCGCGAGAGGCGATCTCTTCGATCGAGGCGACTTCGAAGCCCTTCTCGGCGAACAGCGCGCGACCGACGTGCAGCAGTTGCTGTCGACGTTCCTTGCCGGTCATCCGCACTCGCGGCCTGCCATCGCTGTCCGTCACACCGACCAGTCTCGCAGCAACGCCGACCGACACCCGCGCTGCGGGTCTGCGGTCAGTGGGTCGGCAGCGGTTCGAGTGGCTTCCACGCCAGCGGGCTCGCGAGCAGTAGCGATGACGACGGCTTGCCGTAGCCGGCGAGGCGGTCGATGAGGTCCTGAAACTGGCTCATGTCCGTGACAGCCACCAGAAGCAGCGAGCAGCCGTCACCGGTGACCCTGTGCAGCTGCAGGATCTCGGGCCAGTCCAGCACCGACGGGTCCTTCAGAATGCACCTCGGGCCATAACAGTCGAGCTGCACAAAGGCCTGGACCGGCCTTCCGATCGCTGCCGGGTCGACGCGCGCGCCGTAGCCGATGATGACACCTGCGTCGGTGAGGCGTCGGACCCGTTCGGCGACCGAGGGTGCAGAAAGGTTCACCCGCCGGGACAGCTCGTTCTGCGACAACCGCGCATCGGCCTGCAGCTCGGCGAGGATGCGCCAGTCGACTGCGTCCAAGGGGACCTCCTCAGGTCGGGCCAGGCACCGCCGAGCCAACGCGCGCCACCGTAGTGCTTTGGGGTGAAACAATCATGAGCTGGATTCCCGATCTACGTTGTGATCGTAACTCCGGCGGCTGTCTTTACGTACCGAATGGCATTCCCTGCCCTTGGTTCACCTTGGGATCATCAGGGCATGAATGTTGCCGAGGATGACACTCCCCTCGCCCCTGACCTGCGCTATGCGGGCCGGACGCCATACGTCAGCTACACCGAGTCCGATGTGCTTGCTGAGTTGATCCACCCCGTGACCGACGAGCCGCTGGAAGTCACATTCGTCGTCGTCACCCAGATCATGGAGCTGCACTTCAACCTGCTCATCCACGATCTGCAAGGTGCGATCGACCGGCTCGGCGTGGACGATCTGGCCGGAGCTCAGGCGGCCCTCGCACGGGTGGTGGTGACGCAGAATTCCCTTGTCTCATCGTGGGATCTGCTGTCGGTAATGTCGGCGGTGCAGTACAACCGGTTCCGGTCCGCACTCGGCAAGGCATCCGGTTTCCAGTCCTTCAGCTACCGGCACCTTGAGTTCCTGCTCGGTGCCAAGAACGAGCGGATGCTCACTCCGCATGCCGGCATGACCGCAATTCATCAGCGCCTGCGGGCAGCGTTCGAGGGCCCCTCGATCTACGACGCGGCGCTGCAGTACCTCAGCCGCCACGGGGCGGCGGTGCCCGCCGAAGTGCTGGGCCGGGACGTCCGGGAGAGCTACGGACCGCCGGTCGCCGCCGTGGTCGAGGTCTGGCGCCAGATCTATGCAGCCGGAGGCGAACTCGCGACCCTGGCCGACACCCTGACGGCCGTGGCCGAACGCCATTCGACCTGGCGCTTCGTGCACTACACGGCGGTTCGGCGGATACTGGGCGCAAAGCCCGGCACCGGCGGATCAGCCGGGCTTGCCTGGCTCAAGCGCACCGTCGACACCGAGGTGTTCGCAGACCTGTGGGAGGTTCGTGGTGTCCTCTAGCGTTCGCTCGTTGCCGCGTGAGGCGGCGGAGCTTGCCGACCGGCGCGACCCGCTGGGCCATGCCCGCGCACGGTTCACCTTGCCAACGGACACCATCTACCTCGACGGCAACTCCCTCGGTGCGATGCCTGCGTCGGTACCTGCGGCGCTGACGGACGCGCTGACCAGGCAGTGGGCTCAGGACCTGATCACCTCCTGGAACCTCAATGGCTGGTGGCAGCTGCCCGGTGCCGTGGGCGACCGGATCGGTGAGCTCATCGGAGCCGACCGGGGACAGGTGATCTGCGGCGACTCGACGTCGGTACAGCTGTTCCAAGCCCTCGTCGCCGCCTGCCGGCTTCGTCCGGGACGCGATGTGCTGCTGACCGACGGCGCCAGCTTTCCCACCGACCAGTACATCGCCGACTCGGTAGCACGACTACTGGATCTCGAGGTGGTCAGGCTGCATCCCGACGACCTCGCCGAGCACCTCAGCGATCGGACCGCGGTGGTGTCACTCAGCCTGGTGGACTACCGCACCGGCGAACTGTTCGATGCGGCCGCGATCACCGCGCAGGTCCACCGGTCGGGGGCGGTCATGCTGTGGGACCTGTGCCACGCCGCCGGAGCGCTCGAGGTGGAACTGGACGCGATCGGAGCCGATTTCGCAGTCGGCTGCGGGTACAAGTACCTCAACGGCGGTCCAGGCGCGCCGGCCTTCATCTACCTGGCGAGCCGTCATCACGAGAGCACCGACCTGCCGCTCACGGGCTGGCACGGCCACCGCGCACCATTCGCCCTGGAGCAGCACTACACGCCGGCCGCCTCTGTCGAGCAGGCGCGGATCGGCACCCCGCCGCTGCTCTCGATGCAGTCGCTGGCCGCCGCCCTCGGGGCGTTCGAGGACGTGCCGCTCGCCGCGATCAGGCAGAAGTCGTTGGCCATGACCGACCTGGTCATCGAGTTCGCGGACACCATGCTGGCCGAGTACGACGTCGAGGTGGTCACCCCTCGGCCACACGAACAGCGTGGTTCCCACGTCTCGCTGCGGATGCCACACGCCTACGAGGTCTGCCAGGCCCTGATCGCCCGCGGGGTGATCGGCGACTTCAGAGCCCCTGATCTGCTCAGGCTGGGCATCGCCCCGCTGTATCTACGGCACGTCGACGTCCACGACGCGATGCAGGTACTGCACAAGGTGTTGGCCACCGAGGCGTTTCGCGACCCTGCCTACGCCCAGCGGTCCGCCGTCACCTGAGTCGCGGCGCCTCAACCCGGCCGGCACCCGCGCGCCCGGGGCGGCCCGGCTCAGCGCAGCCGTCGGGCGCGCAGCACCAGGTCAGCCGCGTGATGCGCCCCTGCGCCGCCGACCGGCACGTCGCGGGCCCGCTGCTCGTCGCACTCGATCACCCAGTCTTCGTCGAGCAGGGCGCTGACCATCGTGGGCCAGACGTAGTCGGCCGGGTCGAACCCGCTGTCGTTCTGATGGGTGTCCATGCCCGCGTGATGCACCAGCAACAACATTCCACCGGGAGCGACGGCAGCGAGCAGCGCGCGTTCAGCGGACGCGTCAGGTGTGCGCAACAAGGCCGGGTACTGGGCCGAGACCAGGTCGAAGGACCCGGGCGCCAGTCCTGCCTCCGTCAGCTCGGCATGCACCCAGCGGACGTCGACTCCGGCGTCGTGCGCATGAGCGGCGGCTCGCTGCAACGCCAGTCCCGAGACCTCGATACCGGTCACGTCCCAGCCCTTGCGCGCAAGCCAGACTGCGTCCGCGCCTTCACCGCAGCCGACGTCGAGCACCCGGCCCGGAGTGAGTCCGGCGGTTTCGGCCACCAGCGCACCGTTGGGCTCGCCGCTCCACAGCTGATCACGGTCGGCGTACCGACCGTCCCATTCCTGCTGCACCGCCGGGTCCCCGAGGTAGCCACCGGACAGCGGAGGCAGGTCGGATGGGGCGGGTTCTGCGCGAGTCGTGTCGGTCATGGGGCCATCGTCACCCAGCCAGCTACGTCTGGGGATCGATGTTGCCGGTTCCGCAAGAGTTCGGCTTCCTGAACAGCCAGATCAGCGGTCCCGCCTGCGAGCATGCGAACCCGCTCTTGAAGCCGAAACCAACGGATGCGCACACGCCAGGACCCGCTCGGAACACCCCCGAACGACATCCTAAAACCACAAGAACAAGGGGTCCCAAGCAGACCTCGCCGGCCGCATCGGTGCCGACGCCGGCCAAATCAGCCGGTACGAAAACGGCCGCATCACACCCTCAGCCGATGCCATCGTGCGTCTAGCCGAAATCTTCGACGTCTCCATCGACTACCTGCTCATCGACAACGCACCACGCCGACCACTACGAGGCCCCGAAGACGCCGTCGGCCCCAAACTGGCTCATCGTTTCTAAGCGTGGTAGCTGCGTACGACACGTGACGTCAGCCTGGGCCTGAAAGTGGGCCTGGGGCCTCAGGATTCGTGGTGTCTAGGACACGAA
>JBBQFE010000338.1:0-4187 GCA_038321605.1 Mycobacteriales bacterium
ACCGAGCTCACCTTCGACGCCGGCCTGGACCGGACCGAGGGGCGCAAGCGCTGGACGACCGGACGACTGTGGGATCCGGACGGTGCACTGCTGTGCGAGGCCGACGCCCTGTTCGTGGAGTTGCGGGCAGGTCAGCGTTAGGCAGCGCGCGAGCCAGCCTTCACCGAGCAACCATGGCTGAACAGTCCTCACGACACAGCCCTCACCAAACAGCCCGACCAACCAGGAGCGAAGAATGCCAGGTCCCCTTCACGGTGTGCGGGTGGTCGAACTCGCCGGTCTCGGCCCGGCCCCGTTCGCCTCGATGCTGCTGAGCGATCTGGGCGCCGAGGTGATCCGCGTCGACCGGGTCAAGGACGTGGTCGAACACGGCGCCGAGCCACCGCCGGACATCATCGGCCGCGGCCGCCGGTCGATTGCCGTGGACCTCAAGTCAGACATCGGGCGCCAGGTGGTGCTGGACCTGGTGAGCAACTGCGATGTCCTGGTCGAGGGCTTTCGGCCCGGCGTCACCGAGCGGCTCGGCCTCGGACCGGCGGAGTGCATGGCGGTCAACCCACGGCTGATCTACGGCCGCATGACCGGTTGGGGACAGGACGGTCCGCTGGCCCGGACAGCAGGACACGATCTGGGGTACATCGCGATCACCGGGGCCCTGGACGGCTCCCGCCGCCGCGGGCAACTCCCCACGCCGCCGATGAACCTGCTCGGTGACCTCGGCGGGGGCGCGCTGTATCTGGTGGTCGGTCTGCTGGCGGCCCTCTGGGAGTCCGGTCGTTCGGGTGCCGGCCAGGTAATCGATGCCGCGATCGTCGATGGCACGGCACACCTCACCAACTTCGTACTGGGCCTGCGCTCGATGGGCGTGTGGACCGAGCCGCCCGGCGGTAACACCCTCGACACCGGCGCGCCGTTCTACGACGTCTACACCTGCGCGGACGGCAAGGAGCTTGTGATCGCCGCCCTGGAACCGCAGTTCTATGCCGAGCTGGTCCGGCTCACCGGCGCCACGGACCCGTCGCTGGCCCCGGAACGGCGGCTCGACCCGGCGAACTGGCCGGCAGGTCGCGAGCGGTGGCGGGCGCTGTTCGTGACCAGGACCCGCGACGAGTGGACCCAGCTGCTGCAGCACACCGACGCCTGCATCGCCCCGGTGTTGTCGATGGACGAGGCGCCGACCCACCCGCAGCTGTCAGCACGGGCGACGTTCGTGGACGTGGACGGACTGACCCAGGCCGCTCCCGCTCCACGATTCAGTCGAACCGGTGCGGAGCTGGATCGGCCACCCGCGTGGGCCGGGCAGCACACCGATGAGGTGCTGGCCGAGCTCGGACGGACCGAGGCCGAGATCCGCGCGGCGCGGCAGTCAGGAGCTGTCGGCTGAGGACGCCGCAGGTCCTGCTGCGGTGGCGGCGGGCACGGCCTCGGCAGGCTTCTGCTCAAGTCCACACAGCTGGATCACCGACACTGCCAGCATCACCAGCAACGCCAGCAGCCCGAGCCCGGACAGGGCGCCCTGTCTGATGTGCTCGTCGTACACGACCACCCCGACGACGATGCTCAGCAAGGGGTCGACCGTCGCCGTCGCCGGCAGGCTCGCAGTCAGCGGGCCCGACTGGAACGCGAACTGGCTGAGGAACAGTCCGATGCCACCCACCAGGATCAGCGCGTAGAGCTGCCAGCTGGTGAGCATGTCGATGCGACTGCGCACCCCGATGTCGGTCACGCCCTTGATGAGGGCCGCGGTCCCGGCATAGGTCACGCCGACCGCGGTGCCGATCAACGCCGGGCCGTACCGGGTATTGCCGTGCCGGCGGGCGATCGCTATGCAGCCGATGGCGACGATGGCACCGGCCGCCCCGGACAGAACAGCCGGCAGCCGATCGGGCACCTTACCGATGACCGCGGCGTGCGCGGTACCGCTGAGCAGGTAGAAGCCGGCGAGACAGGCGCAGAGGACCGACGCCCAGATCAATTCCTTGCGACTGATTCCGCGCAGCCCGCGGCCGTCCCGACGCCGGAACAGCAACGAGAAGATGAGCCCGGTGATCAGCAGCGGTTGCACGACCGAGAGCGCACCCAGGTGCAGCGCCACCACCTGCAGACTCAGTCCAAGAACGTCGAGCAGGATTCCGGCCAGCCAGCGCGGATGGCTGATGGTGGCGCTGATGAACCGCATGATCGCGCCGGCGTGCAACTCGCCCACGTCCGGCACCTCCGCGGCACTGGTGTGCTTGAGCGCGGTCGAGCCGCCGAACACGAACGCGGCGCTCAGGCTGAGCAGGATGACCAACCAGCTGTGCTGCATGCTCAATCACCGCCCGGGCGACTCGCGCGGGCTTCGCTCGCCGGACCCGGGATCGACGGCCAGAGCAGGCTGACCCGGGCGCCGGGTCCGGTCGGCAGATTGGTGGCCGTGGCGCTGCCGCGGTGGGCGCGCATGATCCCGGCGACGATGGCCAGGCCGAGCCCACTGCCGCCGACCTGACGGTTGCGAGCGGGATCTGCCCGCCGGAACCGCTCGAAGGCCACCGGCAGGAAGTCCGGCGGAAACCCGGGCCCCTCATCGATGACCACGACCTCGACCATAGATCCCATTCGGCCGCCCCGCACCGACACCACGCCACCATCCGGCGAGAAGTGCAGCGCGTTGACCAGAACGTTGTCCACTGCCTGCCGCAGCCGGTCGGCCGAGCCCCAGACCTCGGACACCTCGCAGTGATCGAGCACCACGCTGATCCGGCGATCCGCGGCGGCCGAGGAGACCGCGGCGACCGCTGCCGTCAGCAATTCGGCAAGGTCGAACCGTTCGATTCTGGTGGGAACCTCGCTGTCCTCCCGGGCGAGCACCAGCAGATCCTCAGCAAGCCGGATGAGTCGTTCGGTCTCGGCCGCGGCCACCTCGACGGTCTCGGCCAACTGCGCGCGGGTCCGGCCGGGCCGCTGCGCGAGTTCAAGCTCGCCACGCAACACGGTCAACGGTGTCCGCAACTCGTGGCCCGCATCGGCGACGAAGGCCCGCTCGTGTCGGTAGGCCTCGTGGACGCGGCCGAGCAGCCCGTTGAAGGTCTGCGCCAGCCGCGAGATCTCATCCCGGGTGCCGGGCACCGTCAGGCCGCCACCGGCGTCGCTCGCCTCGAGCTCGGCTGCCTGCGCCCGCATCCGGTCCACGGGTCGCAGCGCGCCACGCGCGAGCAGCCAGGAGCCCGGGCCCGCGACCATCAGCACCAACAGCCCTACCAGCAACAGCTGTTTGGCGGCGCGCTCCAGGGCTTCGTCCACGACGTCCTGGCTCGCTGCCACCGCCACCACCAGGCCGGCCTGCCCGGTAGGGGCCGAGAGCACCCTGAGCTCCTCACCCCTGGCGGGAAGCGGGCCAGCCGTCGTCCCAGCAGGTGCGGTCCCCGCAGGTGCGGTCCCCGAAGACGTCGTGCCGGTAGTGGGTGGCACCGACCTGCCCAGCGTGAGCGTCGCATCGAAATGATGCGTGCCGGATGCAGCTGCCGCAGCTTGGCGCGGGGAGAGCAGGGGAGCCGAACCAGCTCCGTCGGTCCCCTGCACGACCACGCCTGACGTGGTCAGGACCTGACCGTAGCTGTTGTCGGCCAGATGCAGGGCCGTGCCCGACCGGCCGAGGCCATCAGAGGAATCTCCTAGCTGGGCAATCACCTCATCGGCGCGACTGCGCAGGGAATTATCCACGCTGCTCTGCAGGCCGGACCGCAAGGAGGTGAGAAACAGCAGGCCGGCGCCCGCCAGCAGCACCAGAGTTGCGGCGGTGAACAGGATGGCCAGCTTGAGCCGGATGCGCACTAGGGACTCGCGACCGGTTCCCGCGGTGACCGGGGCTCGGCCAGCAGCCGGTACCCGGCACCGCGCACGGTCTCCAACTGCTCGATGCCGAACGGGCGGTCGATCTTGCGCCGCAGGTAGGCGACGTACTGGTCGACCACGTTGCTGACGCCCTCGTAGGCGAAGTCCCAGACATGTTCGAGGATGCGGGTTCTGGACAGGACTTCACCCTGATGGCGGAGGAAAAGCTCCAGCAGTGCGAATTCCTTCGCCGACAGGTCAAGCGTGGTGTCAGCTCGCCAGGCCCGGCGGGCGGCGGGATCCAGGCGCAGGTCACCGGCCCGCAGGACCGCCGGGCGACGCGGCGCGCCCCTGCGGATCAGGGCACGCAGCCG
>JBBQFE010000339.1:0-4176 GCA_038321605.1 Mycobacteriales bacterium
GGCGTGGTCGGTCTCGGACGGATCGGCGGCCAGATCGCCGATTCCGCCAGCATCGGCACGCTGGACAAGGTGTCGATCCTGCTCAGCCTGCTGGCAGGGGTGAACCTGCTGCTCTTCTTCTTCAACCTGCTGCCGTTGCTGCCGCTCGACGGCGGTCACGTGGCAGGCGCGATCGTCGAATCGATCAAGCGCGGTTGGGCCCGGCTACGACAGCGACGAGCGGTCGCGGCAGGTCCGGACGGCACCCCGGTCGTCGCTCGCAGCAGGCCGCAGATCTACGTCGACGTGGCGCAGTTGGTGCCCGTCATGTACGTGGTCGCCAGCATCCTGATCGTCTTCTCGGTGCTGGTGATGTACGCAGATATCGTCAAACCGATCTCGCTGGCGAACTAGCCGAAACGGTGCGCCAGTGACCGACCCCGCCGCCGACACCGCGGCGGTCCACCAGCCCCGGCACCGTCCGGAGCACCCGCACAGAGGAGCAACAGTGACAGTCCCCGCCAAGCCCGAGGTAGAACTGCCGACGGCGCCGTTGTCCGGCGACCTGCAGATCCGCGATCTGGTCGAAGGTGACGGCGCCGAGGCGAAGGCCGGCCAGCAGGCAGTCGTGCACTACGTCGGGGTGGCGCATTCCACCGGCGAGGAGTTCGACGCCAGCTACAACCGTGGCGCTCCCTTCACCTTTCCGCTGGGCGAGGGCCGGGTCATCGCCGGTTGGGACCAGGGAGTGCAGGGCATGAAGATCGGTGGCCGGCGCGAGCTGGTCATTCCGCCGCACCTGGGTTACGGCGACCGCGGCGCCGGTGGCGCCATCAAGGGTGGCGAGACGCTGATCTTCGTGGTCGACCTGCTCGACCTTCGCTGACGGTCATCCTCCCGAAAAGTCCCGAGACAGCACGACCGCAACAGCACGATTGGTGAGGTGGATCCAGTGAGTACTCCGATTTCGCTTGGCATGCCGACGGCGCCGCCGCCGGTGCTCGCTCCGCGCCGGCATTCCCGCAAGATCCAGGTCGGAACGGTGGCGGTCGGCGGTGACTCGCAGATCTCGGTGCAGTCCATGACGACGACGCTGACGTCGGACGTGAACGCCACCCTGCAGCAGATCGCAGAACTCACCGCCGCCGGCTGCGACATCGTCCGGGTCGCCTGCCCCAGTCAGGACGACGCCGACGCGCTGCCCGCGATCGCCCGCAAATCCCAGATACCGGTCATCGCCGACATCCATTTTCAACCGAAGTATGTCTTCGCTGCCATCGATGCCGGCTGCGCCGCGGTACGGGTGAACCCCGGCAACATCAGGGCGTTCGACGACAAGGTCGGGGAGATCGCCAAAGCTGCTGCGGATGCAGGCACCTCATTGCGGATCGGGGTGAACGCCGGTTCGTTGGACAAGCGCCTGTTTGAGAAGTACGGCAAGGCCACGCCGGAGGCCCTCGTAGAGTCCGCGCTCTGGGAAGCATCGCTGTTCGAGGAACACGGCTTCCGGGATTTCAAGATCTCGGTCAAGCACAACGATCCAGTCGTGATGGTGCGCGCCTACGAACTGCTCGCCGAACAGTGCGACTACCCGCTGCACCTCGGTGTGACCGAGGCGGGCCCGGCGTTCCAGGGCACGATCAAGTCCGCGGTCGCCTTCGGGGCGCTGCTGAGTAAGGGCATCGGTGACACCATCCGGGTTTCGCTGTCGGCGCCGCCGGTCGAAGAGGTCAAGGTCGGGCTGCAGATCCTCGAATCCCTGAACCTGCGGCAGCGCCGGCTCGAGATCGTGTCGTGCCCTTCGTGTGGCCGAGCCCAGGTGGACGTGTACTCCCTCGCCGAGAAGGTCACCGCGGGTCTCGAAGGTGTCGAGGTGCCGTTGCGGGTCGCCGTCATGGGTTGCGTGGTGAACGGTCCGGGCGAGGCCCGTGAGGCCGACCTCGGCGTGGCCAGTGGCAATGGCAAGGGCCAGATCTTCGTGAAGGGCGAGGTCATCAAGACCGTTCCCGAGTCGCAGATCGTGGAAACGCTGATCGAAGAGGCGCTCCGACTGGCCGAGCAGATGATGGCGGACGGCGCCGCGTCCGGCGAGCCGTCGGTGTCCGTCAGTTAGCCGCTATCGGACCGACCGAAAGCCCGCGGGCGGCGAATTGGGTTGTGCGCGGCCCCGGGAATCGAGAAGAGTGCGGGTCTGTGGCCACGGACATTGACATCAGGCGGGCCGAGCTCGCTGACTTCGACGAAATGGCAAGGCTCGACGGCGCTGCCTTCGGCATCGATTACACCGACGAGGACATCGCCGATACCTTGGCGACCCTTGACCTGAGCCGCTTCTACGTTGCAACCGAGGGATCCGAGATCATCGGGATCACCGGCGACTTCCCCTTCGGAATGACGCTGCCGGGTGGCGCGCAACTGGCTGTGCCCGGGGTGAGCTGGGTGTCGGTGCGGCCGACTCACCGCCGGCGCGGAATTCTGCGGCAGTTGATGCACCAGCAGCTTTCAGACTTTCGGGCTCGTGGCGATGCGATGTCGATTCTCACTGCCAGCGAGGGCGGCATCTACCGCCGCTTCGGTTACGGCGCTGCCACCGTCCGGCCTTCGGTGGTGCTTGATCGCAGGCTGGCCCGCCTCGACCCGACGTTGCCCGGCAGTGAGCTCGGCGCGGTGCAGTTCGCCACGGCGGCGCAGGCCCGGGCGCCGGTGGCCTCCATTCACGCCCGGTGGCAGGCCGAGTGCCCGGGCGCGCTGACTCGTGACGCGGCGTTCTGGGACTACCGCTTTCTCGACCGACCGCGGCACCGGCACGGCATGACCGGATTGCAGATTCTGCTGCATCGCGACGGCTATGCGATGTACCGGATCAAGGAGGATTGGGCCGACGGGCGACCTCAGCACACGTGCGTCATCACCGACTTCGTCTGGTGCACCGCCGAGGCCCACCGAGCACTGTGGCAGGTACTGCTCGGCCTGGATCTGGTCGGCGCGATCGAGAGTTCGGACCTGGCATCCGATGATCCGGTCACCGAGCTGCTGAGCGATCCGCGTCAGTTGCGCACGACCAGCCTCAATGACGGTCTGTGGGTGCGGCTGTTGGATGTGCCGGCCGCCCTGGCTGCGCGTCGCTATGGCTGCCACGTCGAAGTGGCCCTGCGGATCGTCGATCCCCTCGCTGACGGTGCTGCTGCGGACCGCACTTATCTGTTGCGGGGCGGACCCGACGGCGCGGAGTGTTGGCCGACCGACCGGACCGCCGACCTGACGTTGCCGATCGATGTCCTGGGCTCGGCGTACCTCGGCGGAAAGCGGCTCCGGCGGCTTGCGACGAGCCCCCGGGTCGCGGTGGCCAGCGAGCAGGCCCTGCACCGTCTGGATCTGGCAATGTTGGCCGACCGGGCACCGATTCACGGCACGGCTTTCTGACCTCGACCGGGTACCGTTGGCAGCGTGACCGCGCTGCAGACCCGTCCCCGGGTGCTGACGGCGGTCGACGCTGATGCGCTGTCCGCACTGCTCTGCCGCGACGAGATCCTCAACTGCGTGCTGGACTCGCGGCTGCAGGTGGCGCCCTCTCTCGACAGCCGTGAACTCGGCGGCTTCGTATGGGGTCTGGACGATCCTGCTGACGGGCATCTGCGGGCGGCGCTCTTCCACGGTGGCAACCTGATTCCAGTCGGTGAGGACGTCACTGCCCTGCAGGTACTGGCCGAGCACCTGTCACGCAACGGTCGCGGCTGTTCCTCGATCGTAGGAGCTGCGGTCGCGGTATCGGCGATCTGGCCGACGCTGTCGCGTAGCTGGGGCCCAGCGCGGAGCATCCGCGGGCGGCAGCCCCTGCTGCTGGCAGACCGGCCGGCGCCGATTCGGGTCGACCCCGCGGTACGCCTGGTGGACCGTACTGAATTGGCGGCGTTCCTGCCCGCTGCCGTCGCCATGTTCACCGAGGAACTCGGCATCTCGCCGCTTGGTCGCGACCGCGGGGCGAGCTATCGCTCGCGGGTTGCCGAGGTGATCGAAGCGGGCCGCGCCTTCGCCCGGTTCGACGACCGGGGCGCCATCGAGTTCAAGGCCGAGATCGGCGCCCAGAGCGGTGCCACAGCGCAGGTGCAGGGGGTGTGGGTACGCCCAGATCTTCGTGGCCGCGGCATCGGCACGGCGGCGATGGGTGCGGTGCTCGATCTCGTCCTGCAGCGCTCA
>JBBQFE010000340.1:0-4102 GCA_038321605.1 Mycobacteriales bacterium
ATCACCCGAGCTGGTCGCCGATCTGGCGCGCGTCCGCCTGGAGACCGCGGACCTGCCGGACCTGTCGGATCTCATCGCCGAAGAGCCGCCGCTGCAGCCGACTATTTTAGGGCTGTTTCGCGGCGCGCCCCTGGGCGAGGCACCGGCCGCCGAGGCGCGCACCATCGTGATCTACCGGAAGAACCTGGCGCGCGCGGTCAGCGATCGCGACGAGCTGACCGCCGAGGTGCGCACCACGCTGCTCCACGAGCTCGGCCACCTGCGCGGCGAAGACGACGACGAGTTGCGCGCCCGCGGACTGGAGTAGCCGACGAGAGCCGTGCCGCCCAATGAGAATCGAGTGGGCTTGGGGGACGACTAGAGGACGCCGCGTATCATGATCGCGGTGCGCTTCTCGGCCGCATTCATCGTCGGCGGGCGAAGCGCGGCCCCAAACCGTGTCTCGATCGAGGCGTGCGCGTGCCGAGAGGATCCGTTGCGGCACCTGCCGGCGTCGTTGTCGTCGTTGTCGCAGGGGGAGGCGTCGTCGTAGGGGGAGGCGTCGCCGTGGAGCGTGTCGTCACTACTGCCGGGACCCGCAGTTCCGTGTGCGCGGCTGGCGCCTGCCGGTGACGGTCGGCCAGAACGTGCACGCTCAGCAAAAAGGCACCCGTGACCAACCCAAGCGCCAGCGTCACCCATCGGATCGTCCTCGCTTCATCCGATCTCGCCCTGCTGGCGGAGGATGGTGCGGGGTGTGCCGCCCTCGCCAGGTGCGATGGCACCCGATCGAGCAGCGAAGGCACGGCGGGCCGCAACGGCGGCACGTCGAAGTCCTCGACGGACGGCGGCCCAGATATCTCTTCGAGCTCGAGCTTGAAAACGATATCGGTCTCATCGCACAAGGCCGGACTGCCGGTGCGCAGAACTGCGGCCAGCGCATCCAGTCGATCGACCACCTGCGCCATCACCGGCCGCTGGTGGAGGTCCTTGGCGAGCATCTCCTGGACCAGGACGTCCAGCGCTGGCGGGACCTCGACGGGGAGCTCGTGCAGTGGGACCGGCGGCGCTTGAAGGTGCTTCAAGGCCAGCTCGCCCCACTTGCGGCCGCCGAAGGGAGGCTTCCTCGCCACCATCTCGTAGATCATGACCCCGAGGGAGTAGACGTCAGACTGGCCGTCCAGCTCTTCTTCGAGGAACTGCTCGGGGGACATGTAGATCGGGGTGCCCAGGACGATCCCAGCCTCGGTCTGCCGGACCGGCTCCTCCGTCATTGGCGTCGACGTGCGTAGCTTGGCGATGCCGAAGTCCAAGAGCTTGGCCCGCTTTCCGAGCGGCATGTCCGGATCGTCCACGAGCATGATGTTCTCGGGCTTGAGGTCCCGGTGGACGATCGACTTCCGGTGCACGGCTGCTAATGTCGACGCTATCTGGCGGGCGATCTGCACAGCCTCGGTCAGGCTGAGCCAGGCCCCGTCTTGCCGCAGACGCGTGTAGTGCTGCCAAAGGGAGTCCCCCTCCAGGTACTCCATCATGATGTAGACCGTGCCGCCCGGCAGCCGGTTGAAGTCGAAGATGTTCACCAGCCCCGGGTGCCGCACCATGCTGATGGCACGGGCCTCGTCCAACAGACGGCTGCCAAACTGTGGCTGGCCGCTGAGCTGCCCGGACAGCACCTTGACCGCCGCCCGCTGCCCGATGGACTCGTGTACCGCCTCGTAAACCACGCCCATCCCGCCACGACCTATCTCGCGGACGATGCGGTAGGTACCGATGGTCTGCCCGATGAGCACCTCCTTGGCACCCGATGTGATTTCGCGGAGCAATCTCATCGGGTCACTCCTCGACCGAGCGGACGAAGGCTATCAGGTCATCGATCTGCGAGGGGCTAAGTTTGCTGGTGGTGCCGTGCGTGTCGGAGGTCGTGAGCGGTCGGCTACGGAACTCGGGCACCAGGCTCTCGGGCCCGAACAGCTGCTCGGACACCGGGAGCTGCGCGATTTCCAGCACCTCGTTGCAGCCCTTGCCGTTGAACACCGGCCTGGGCAGGCCAACCACCCCGCGCGTCGGGTCCTGGTTGAACATGTCGGTTTCCTCGCCGAGCTTCACGCAACCGTCCTCCCCCGCTACGAGTGCAGGGTGGTTGGGGCCGAGGATGGCGCTCTTGATGCTTTTGGCCCGCCCGTCGTGCAACAGGACCAGCGGGCGGTCAAAGACAAATCTGATCGACGGCACGTTGAAGCGCCCGTCGATCTTCGCTTCGCCGGTAAGCTTCGACAAAGGTTTCCCGTTGTCGAGCCCGGACTCGCTGATCACCCGCTGCACGTTGGCGTTGATCGTGAAGGGTTTGTCGGTGCCTCCGCTGGGATGGCACAAGAAGCAGCTCGCCCCGCCCTGTGACTCGCCGGTGAAGAACAGCTGCCTGCCGCGCTCAATCTGCGACGCGTGGTCTGGCGTCGGATCCTGGGCTTCCGGATTGGGCAGAATTCGTTGCCGGCCGACCAAGAACGCCCCGATGAAGTGCCGCCCAACCGCGTTAAAGTCGTAGCCGGCGCCGAACTGCCTGGTGATGAACTGGTCCCGCGCCGCGCACGCAGTCGGCACGGGGCCTCCGGCCTTGTCCTCGACCGTGCCGATGGTCTCGCCGGCGACGTCGTCGACGTCCTTGCAGCTGTCGAACTCAAAGGGCAGCGTGAACTCGTTTCCCTCCAGGTCGAAGTCTCGGGGATGCTGCACGCCCTCCCAGAACAGCGGGTCGCTGTCGCCGATGTTGGATGCGCGCGGAGGCACGCGCTCGCCGCCCAGGAAGAGCAGGCCGCGACCGATACCCACCGTCCACAGCTTGCCATCGGTGTAAGCCTCGCGGTGGCACGCGTTGCACGTCTTGTCCCCGGCCTTGGCGCCCGTCGGGTAGACGGGATTCGGCAGCGCCTCCGCACTCCACTTGGACGAGTGAAAGACCATCTCGCCCTTCTCATAGTCGTTGGCCGGGTAGGCCGGCGTGGCGGTGTCGAGCTCGAACTCGGTCCGTTGGCACGTGCCGGCATCGATCTTGGAGATGGTGTCGCCCAGCCGGTCCGCGGTGAACACGGTATGGCCGTCCTTGGTCACCACGATGCCAAAGGGGTTCTTGCCGGTGTCGCAGACCTGCTCGGCAGCCGAGGGCCCGGTGACCCCAGCGACCTTCACCCTGGTGAGGAGCTTGGCCCGGTCAGCGGCGGGCGCGCTCGCGTCCAGCGCTCGCTGAGCGATGTCGTACATGACCATCTGGTCCGAGGCCGACATCGAGACGTAGAGCCGCGAGCCGCGCACGGCGATCTGCTCGGGCATGGCGCCGACGACCGTCATCTCCTCGGGCATGTAGTCGTGCTTCGTGCAATTCTGGCCCAGGCGATCGCAGCCGTAGGTATGGAAATCGGCCTGGGTGGCCTCGGCCGTGTCCGAGGTGTAGCGGTAGAGCTGCTGGATCGGCTTGCTAGCGCCGTTATTCCCGCTCAGCACGATCAGGTCGTTGTTGATGTCGACGAAGCCGATACCGAGGGTGGTGTCGCCACGGAACTTCACCCGGGTCGGCTTGGAGGCGATGTTGCCGTCCTCGACGCAGTCGGCATCGGGGCCGGGCACGGCGCACACGTGCGTGGCGTCGCTGGGGTCGTGCTGATGGGTCCCGTCGGTCTTGGGGTGGCCGTCGCCGCGGCCCAGAGTCCCGACGAACACGTAGTTCGAGTCGGCGGCCAGAGCGTTGATCGGCGAGTTGGTCCATAGGCGGTCCACCTCTTTGCCCGCCACCGGATCGAGCAGCGACACCGAGGTACCACCCAGGTTACCGACGTAGACCAGGTCATCGGGGCCGACCACTAGGTCGCGCGGGTTCTTCCACGCCTTGATGGTCTGGCTGACCGCGCCGGAGGCGGCGTTGGGCGCGTCCAGCTTGACGACCTCGACGGCACCGAGCCAGCGGTTGGCGACATAGAGCGAACGGCCGTCACGCGACAAGGCCATCTTCTCGCTGTAGTAGCTGACTGGGATCTTACTCACCTCGCTGAGGGTTCCGGTGTCGACCACGGACAGATAGTTGGAGAAGCGGTTGGTCACGTAGAGCTTGGAGCCGTCGGGGCTGAGG
>JBBQFE010000341.1:0-4100 GCA_038321605.1 Mycobacteriales bacterium
CGGTCAGGTGGTCCGGATGCCTCGTGGCGCGTCGCTGAGCGACTTCGCGGACAAGATCAACGCCGATGCCGCGGGGCTGGTGCAGGTGCTGTTCCACCTCGGCGAGATGGTCACCGCCACCCAGTCGGTGAACGAAGAGACCCTGCAGCTGCTCGGTGCCGAGCTGAACTACAACGTTCAGGTCGTCAGCCCCGAGGACGAGGACCGCGAGCTGCTGGAATCGTTCGACCTGACCTTCGGCGACGACCAGGGCGATGACGACGACCTGATCGCACGTGCCCCGATCGTGACCGTGATGGGTCACGTCGACCACGGAAAGACCCGGCTGCTCGACGCGATCCGCAAGACGAACGTGCTCGGCGGTGAGGCGGGTGGCATCACCCAGCACATCGGTGCCTACCAGGTTCACGTCGAGCATGAGGGCTCCAGCCGTCCGATCACCTTCATCGACACCCCGGGTCACGAGGCGTTCACCGCGATGCGTGCCCGTGGCGCCAAGGTCACCGACATCGCAGTTCTGGTGGTGGCGGCCGACGACGGTGTGATGCCTCAGACGATCGAGGCGCTCAACCACGCGCAGGCCGCGGATGTGCCGGTCGTGGTTGCCGTCAACAAGATCGACAAGGAAGGCGCCAACCCGGCCAAGGTGCGCCAGCAGCTCACCGAATACGGGCTGGTGGCTGAGGAGTATGGCGGCGACACCCTGTTCGTCGATGTGTCGGCGCGCAACAACCTCAACATCGACGAGCTGCTCGAGGGCATCCTGCTGACCGCTGACGCGGCCCTGGACCTGCGTGCCAATCCGAACCAGGACGCGCAGGGCATCGCCATCGAGGCGCATCTGGACCGCGGTCGCGGCCCGGTGGCCACGGTGCTGGTGCAGCGCGGAACCCTGAACGTCGGTGACTCGATCGTCGCCGGTGACGCCTTCGGACGCGTCCGGGCCATGCTCGACGATGACGGCAACCCGGTCGACCAGGCCGGACCCGGTACGCCGGTGATGGTGCTTGGTCTGACCTCCGTGCCCGGCGCCGGTGACTCGTTCATCGTCGTCGAGGAGGACCGGATCGCCCGGCAGATCGCCGATCGACGTTCGACCAGGGAGCGCAATGCCCAGCTGGCGTCGAACCGTCGCCGGATCTCGCTCGACGATCTCGACAAGGCGTTGGCCGCCGGTGAGGTCCAGCAGCTGAACCTCATCATCAAGGGTGACGTGTCCGGTTCGGTGGAGGCGTTGGAGGATTCGCTCCTCAAGATCGAGCTGAACGACGGCAACGACGAGGTGTCGCTGCGCGTCATCGGCCGTGGTGTCGGTGCGATCAACGAGAACGACGTCAACCTGGCCATCGCCTCCGACGCCGTGATCATCGGGTTCAACGTCCGGCCGGCCGGCAAGGCGGGCGAGATCGCGGACCGCGAAGGCGTGGACGTCCGGTACTACACGGTCATCTACCAGGCGATCGACGAGATCGAGGCTGCACTCAAGGGCATGCTCAAGCCCGAGTTCGAAGAGGCGCAGCTCGGTACGGCGGAGGTCCGCGAGGTCTTCCGGGTGCCCAAGATCGGCAACGTCGCCGGTTCGATCGTCCGGTCGGGAACCATCCGGCGCAATTCCAAGGCTCGCCTGGTCCGCGACGGAATCGTCGTCAACGAACACCTGGCCGTCGATTCGCTGCGCCGGTTCAAGGATGATGCGACCGAGGTCCGCGAGGGCTTCGAATGCGGTATCGGCCTCGGATCGTTCAACGACATCAAGGCTGGCGACATCATCGAGACCTTCGAGATGCGGGAAAAGCCGCGCGGCTAGTACCCGCGGTCGAGCAACAGTGTTGTCAGCGAGTTCCCCGTCCGGAAACCGGGCGGGGGACTCGCTGGAACCTGTCAGAAAGGACAAGGCCTGTGGCTGATTCGCCTCGTTCCCGCCGGATGGCAGGACGTATCCGTCAGATCGTCGCCACCTACATCGAGTCCCAGATCAAAGACCCCCGACTCGGCATGGTCACGGTGACCGAGGTCCGGATGACCGGTGACCTGCACGATGCCACCATCTTCTACACAGTCTTCGGTGAGGAACTCGAGCGTGAGGACTCCGCCGCCGCGCTAGAGGCGGCGAAGGGCCAGATGCGTTCCGAGGTCGGTCGCCAGACCGGGGTGAAGTTCACCCCCACGCTGACCTTCATCCTGGATCGGTTGCCCGACAACGCAAAGCACATCGACGAGCTGCTGGCCGTTGCGCGGCATGCCGATGCCCAGGTGGAGAAGGTCCGCGAGGGCGCGCTGCCAGCAGGTGATCCCGACCCGTACCGCAAGCCACGCGAGGTCGTCGAGGAAGACTGATCCGATGTCCGTGCCCGGACGTTCGGACGTGTCCGCGCGGCGGATCATCGTGCTGGCTGGTTCGGCATTCGTGGTCCTCGCCTCTGAGCCGCTGTTCGTCCTGGTCGACACCGCCGTTGTGGGCCATCTCGGCCGAACCCAGCTAGCTGCACTGGGCGCGGCCGGCACACTGATGACGCTGCTCGCGATCATCGGCACCTCGCTGGAGTACGGCACCACCGGCAGGGCCGCGCGCTTCTTCGGCGCGGGACGCCGGGATGCCGCGGTGCAGGAGGGCGTGCAGGCGTCCTGGCTCGCCGTAGCGATCGGTCTGACCGCGGTGATCCTGGGCGAGCTGCTGGCCGGCCCGCTCTGCAGGCTCATCGCGGGCGGCCCGAACGAGGTGGCCGCTGCCGCGCAATCGTGGTTGCGCATCGCCATTCTCGGCCTCCCCGGCATATTGCTGGTCCTGGCCGGCAACGGGTGGCTGCGAGGTGTTCAGGAAACCCGCACCCCGGTTCGGATCGTGGTGCTCGCCAACGCGCTCTCGGCGGTCGCCTCACCATTGCTGGTGTACCCGGCCGGGCTGGGGCTGCAGGGATCGGCCATCGCCAATGTCGCCGCCCAGTGGCTGGCCGCCGGGCTGTTCCTGGCAGCCATTCGTCGACAGACCGACTCCTGGCGTCCGCAGTGGGCAGTGATGCGCCGGCAATTGGTGGTGAGCCGGGACCTCGTCCTACGGGCGGCGGCGTTCCAGGTGGCCTACCTGGCCGCCGCAGGCGCCGCGGGGCGGATGGGCGCGGCCCAACTCGCTGCCCATCAGGTCGGTCTGCAGTTGTGGGAGTTCATCGCCCTGCTGCTCGACTCGTTCGCCATCGCCGCGCAGTCCCTGGTCGGCGCGGCGCTCGGTGGCGGTGACATCGACGCAGCGCGCAGCACGGCCTGGCGGGTGTGCCGGTACGCGGTCGCCGCTGGCGCCGGGTTCGCAGTCGTGATGGCCGCCGGCTGGTACCTGATCCCCGCGATCTTTTCCGCCGACCCCCCGGTGCTGCACCAGACCCATGTGCTCTGGCCCTGGCTGATCGCGATGATGCCGCTTGCCGGCATCGTCTTCGCCCTCGACGGTGTGCTGCTCGGAGCAGGCGACAATGCCTATATCAGGAACGTCACGCTGGTCGCCGCGCTGCTCGGTTACGTGCCGCTCAGCCTGGCGGCCCTGCACTTCGGCTGGGGGCTGGGCGGGATCTGGGCGGGGTTGGCCGCGTTCATCGCGTTGCGCCTGGTGGGTATGGTCTCCCGGACCCGCAGCGGACGCTGGCTGGTCGTGGGGGAGGCCGTATGAGCCGCAAGGGACCGACCGGCCCAGGAGGGCTGATCATCGTCGACAAGGCCGGTGGCATGACGTCGCACGATGTGGTGTCGAAGGTGCGTCGACTTGCCAAGACCCGGCGGGTGGGTCACGCCGGGACGCTGGACCCGATGGCGACCGGGGTGCTGGTGATCGGCGTGGAGCGTTCCACCAAGCTGCTGAACCACCTGGTACTCACCGACAAGACCTACCGGGCCACGATCCGGCTGGGAGCGGCTACGACGACCGATGACGCCGAGGGCGACATCACCACGGTCGCCGACGCCAGCGGGCTGAGCCTGGAGCAGATAGTCGCGGTGATCGAACGTCTGAGCGGCGCGATCATGCAGAAACCTTCGTCGGTGTCCGCCATCAAGGTGGACGGTCAACGCGCCTACGCACGGGTACGTGCCGGAGAGGACGTCGACCTCGATGC
>JBBQFE010000342.1:0-4098 GCA_038321605.1 Mycobacteriales bacterium
GCCGACTCCACCCAGTTCAACGGTTCGGCGACGTTCGACAACATCAAGGTCACTGACACCCGCTCGGGTAACCTGCCCTGGACCGTTTCGGCCCTGGCCAGTGCGCTCTCCGACGGTGGCTCGCACGTCAACAGCGTGATCAACGCCCAGAACCTCGGCCTGACCACCATCAGCGCCACCCCGGGCACCGGCTTCACCGGAACGATCACGCCGACCGACAACACCGCAGCGAACGCGGTCGCCCCCGGTGACACCGGTTCGCTCGGCCTCGGTGGCACAGTCGCGCACACCGTCGCGGTGGCGAACCACGGCCTGGGTACCGTCACGATGAAGGGCACGCTGACCCTGAACGCCCCGTCCTCGACGGAGCCGGGTCTCTTCACCGGAACGATCACCTTCACCGTCGGCTAGTCAGTCGATCCAGCCCGCGGCAGCCGCTGCGGGTAGCACCAGAACACCCTGAGCGGGGCGGGCAACCACGGTTGCCCGCCCCGTTCGTGCGTGTCCGTCGCGTCCGATTGCTCGACTACGTCCGTCTGGGTGTCGCGAACCGTTCACACCCTGTTGGCACACCCGATGGCTGCGGAGGATTAGCTCCCGGCATGCCCTCTCGATCCGGTCGGTCCTGGTTGTCGCGCCTGCTCGCCCTCGGGCTGGTGCCGGCGGTCGTGGTGCCGTTGACGCTGCTGTCCGGACTCACCGCCGATGCCGCGCCGCCGACCACCAAGGCTCCCGCGGCCACCTTCGGAATCGGGCCGGCCAGTGCGAAGAAGCTCGACGGTCGGCAGTTGCTGAACTATCTCGCGTCACCCGGGGCCCGGCTCACCGACCACGTGGCCGTCGTCAACATCGCAGCAACCCCGGTGACCCTGAACCTGTACACGGCCGACGCCGCGAACGGAGCAGATGGTTCGATCGGTTACCGCGCCAAGGCGGCGGCCCGCACCGATGCGAACTGGATCGTGCTCGACACCCCCACCGGCAAGCCGAGTGTCACCGTGCCCGCGCGCTCAACCCTGATCATCCCTATCACCTTGGCGGTTCCCGAGCGGGCGACACCGGGTGATCACGCGCTCGGAGTGATCGTTTCCCTCACGTCGAAGGTGAACGGTGCCAGCGGGCAGCGGGTGGACTTCGAACAGCGGGTGGCCCTACGCACCTACATCAGGGTGAGCGGCGCCCTTCGGCCGAGCCTGGCCATCGAGGGGCTGTCGGCGAGCTATCACGGCACCCTGAACCCCTTCGGAACCGGCACGGTGTCGGTGCACTACCGGCTACGCAACAACGGCAACATCAAGCTCGGCGGGCGCCAGAGCCTCTCGGTGACCGGGTTGTTCGGTCGATCCGGCACGGTCGGCGCGCTGGCCGACGTACCGCTGCTGCTGCCCGGCAGCTCGGTGCTGGTCGAGGCGCGGGTGAGTCAGGTCCGGCCGGGATTCTCCATGCACGCCAAGGTGAAAGTCAGCCCACTGAAACTGCCCAGCGATGTCAATCCTCCGACCCGCGATGCACTGGCCAGCGCGCAGTTCTGGGCGGTTCCCTGGTCCACCCTGGTGGGCCTGTTGATCCTGCTGCTCGGTCTGGCGGTGGCCGCGTGGTGGTTGCGGCGCCGGCGTTCCCGGCCGGGCGGCGGAGCCCGTCACAGCCCCGGATCGACGCACGACCAACCGGCCCCCGGACCTCAGAAAGTGAATGCATGAAAACCGATCGACGTTCACCGCGGCGGCTCGTTGCGCTGGTGGCGACAACGCTGGCCACGTTGCTGCTGTCCGCCCTCGGTGCTCCGGCGGCCACCGCTGGGCCGGTGCCCTACTCGGATCCGGCCGTGACCGGATCGATCGGTCTGTGTGACAAGGCAGGAAAGCCTGTCACCTCCGGTCTGATCACCGACCGTCCCTTCGTCTGGCGGGCCGTCAGTTCGGTGCAGGCACCCGACGGCTACTCCGGGCAGGGGCGCAAGGCGACCCTGTTGGCCTACCAGCCGCGGCCGAACACCTCGGCCGACCAGTGGAGCGGCGACCAGCTCACGGCCACCTCGTCATACACCAACCCGACGTATCCGATGTCGCAGGCGACCCCGGTGGACTTCACCCTCACTGACTTCCTGGGCGAGTTCAAGCCGATGGTGAACGGACTTCTGCAGCTGCGGATGTACTTCGGCATCCCCGGTCGCGGTACGTACAACTCGACCTATCCCGCGACCGACATCCAGGTCACCGGCAACAGCTGGCATGTGGTGCAGGGTGCGTCCGTCCCGTGCACCGGCGGCGACAGCACGTCCTCGGAGTACGACAACACCGCGCTGAACCCGGTGCCCACCGTGGTGGCCACAGTGCCGAGCAACGCGCCGCCGCGATCAGTCAGCGCGAGCGGCACCAAAACGGTCGGCGCCACGACGAAGCCCACGGCACCCACGGCGGCGCGCTCCGGCGCCAGTACCGCGTCCAGCCGCGCCGTCGCGTTGGCTGGCCGAAAGTGCCTTTCGTCCAATGGTTCGGCGTTGCCGGTGGCGGCGCTGGTGGTCGTGCCGATTGCTCTCGCGATGGTGCTGGCCATGCTCTGGTTCCGGCGCCGCGCGCACTGACTTTCGAACGTCAGAAACCGGATTCATCCCCAGTTCATGCAGCGTGCGCCGGACCGAAAGACGCCGTGGGCTCGCTGTACGTCCGGCGTCATGAGTCTGTGGCAGTGATTCGTCGAGCTATGCAACCAGCGGGGGTTTAGTCAGTGATGTTCAGGATTCAGACGAAGCGAACGGCCGGGCGTCTTGCCGCCGCAATGATGGGGACGGCGCTGGCCGCGGCCATGGTGCTCCTCATCGGCGGGCCGGTCGGCGCGGCCGCTGGCGATCCGACTTTCGAGACGCCCACCGGAAACCCCGGAACCGTGGGCTCGGTCGGCTTCTTCGACTCCACCGGTAACCAGATCTACAGCGGCACCGTCTCGGCAGATCCGATCGCTGCCTACTTTGTGGCCTCCGGTGGTGGCATCAACACCGGCGATCACATCGCCACCGCGTACACGTACACCCCGCAGGACAACAAGCCCGCCGACCAGTGGACGACCCCGTACCAGCTCACGGGCGGCGACGAGTTCGGCGCGACCGCGAGCGCGGGCTACCCCGGCAGCCTGAAGAACTCGACGAAGGCCATCGCGATCGGCGTCGCCGGCGGCGCCTCGGTCAACGACGGCACCACAGCCTTTCCGCTGGCCAGCACCAACGACCCCGGCATCCTGCAGATCCGGATCCTGACCGGCCAGAACGCCTCGAAGTACTACTCGACCGACATCAAGATCACCGGCACCACCTGGGCGCAGGTCTTCCCCGCGCCGCCGGTAGCCAACAAGGCCACCAGCACGACCCTCACCAGCACGCCCAACCCGTCCACCGCGGGGCAGTCGGTGACCCTGACCGCTACCGAGCTCGGGTCGGACTCGACCCACCCGGCAGGATCGGTGCAGTTCAAGGACGGCTCGACCAACCTCGGGGCCGCGGTCGCGGTGAACGCCTCCGGCGTGGCCACCGCCACCACAAGCACTCTCAGTACCGGCTCGCACAGCATCACCGCGGTCTTCACCGCCACCGCCGCCGGCTACAACGGTTCCACCTCGAGCCCGGTCAGCCAGGTCGTCAACGCGGTCGTCGCGGCCGTCGGCACCACCACCGCCCTTGCCGTCAGCCCGGCCAGCCCGGTCATCACCGGAACCGCGACCACCCTCACCGCGACGGTGACGGCGGCCGATTCGTCCAGCGCGGTCGGCAGCGTGCAGTTCCTCGACGGCACCACCAACATCGGCGCGCCGGTAGCCGTGGCGAGTGGTACCGCGAGCACCAGCACCACGTTCTCTATCGCCACCCATTCGATCACCGCAAAGTTCGTGCCGACGAGCACCGCCAACTACACCGGCTCGACCTCGGCAGCTGCCTCGTACACGGTCACCGCGCAGCCGGCGACCACGACCACCACCGCGCTGAACGTCACCCCGGCCAGCCCGGTGGTGCAGGGCACCGTGGTCACGCTGACCGGCACGGTCACCCCGAACAACGCGCCGGGCAAGATCCAGTTCTACGACGGCAGCACGGCCTTCGGCGCCCCG
>JBBQFE010000343.1:0-4092 GCA_038321605.1 Mycobacteriales bacterium
GATGGTCAGTCCGGTGCTGCCGCTGCTCGAAACGAGTCTGCACACCAGCCAGAGCACGGTCACCTGGGTGCTCACCGCATACCTGCTGTCGGCCTCCGTGTTCACCCCGATCCTCGGCCGGGTGGGCGACATGATCGGCAAGGAGAAGGTGCTGGTCGCCGTCCTGGTGGCGCTCGCCCTCGGCTCCATCCTGGCCGCGCTGGCGACGTCGATCAGCGTCATGATCGTGGCCCGGGCGATCCAGGGTGTCGGCGGCGGCGTGATCCCGTTGGCGTTCGGGATCGTCCGCGACGAATTCCCGCGGGAGAAGGTGGCGGGTGCGATCGGCGTGATCGCCGCGTTGCTCGCGGTCGGTGGCGGCCTCGGCCTGGTGCTCGCCGGACCCATCGTGCAGGTGCTGGACTACCACTGGCTGTTCTGGATCCCGGGGTTGGTGGTGGCCGCGGCAGCGATCGCGACCTACTTCGTGGTGCCCGAATCCCCGGTTCGGACCGCCGGCAAGATCAGCTGGGCGGCTGCCGTCCTACTGTCCGGCTGGCTCGTTGCCCTGCTGGTGGCGGTCAGCGAGGCGCCGGGTTGGGGCTGGGGATCGGCCAAGGTCGTCGGGTTGTTCGTGGCAGCCGTGGCGCTGGCTGTCGCCTGGGTCGCGGTGGAGGTCCGCTCGGCGCATCCGCTGATCGACATGCGCATGATGCGGATTCCTGCGGTCTGGACCACCAACCTGGTGGCGCTGCTCTTCGGTGTCGGGCTGTACACGATGTTCGCGTTCCTGCCGGAATTCCTGCAGACGCCGTCCTCCGCGGGGTACGGCTTCGGCGCCAGCATCACCGAGTCCGGGCTCATCGTGCTGCCGATGACGGTCAGCATGTTCATTTTCGGCGCGCTCTCCGGGCGGCTCTCCGGGCTGTTCAGCGCCAAGGCGGTGCTCGTCACGGGCTCGGCGATCAGCGTGGTCCCATTCGCGATCCTTGCCTTCGCGCATTCGAGCATTTCGATGATCGTCGTCGCCGTGGTCATCATGGGGGCCGGTTTCGGGCTGGCGTTCTCAGCCATGTCGAACCTGATCGTCGATGCCGTGCCCTCGCACCAGACCGGCGTCGCCAGCGGCATGAACGCCAACATCCGGACCATCGGCGGCTCCATCGGCGCGGCGGTCATGGCAAGTATCGTGACCGCAGGCGCATCGTCCAACGGCCTGCCGAAGGAAGCCGGTTACACGAACGGTTTCGCGATGGTCGGTGTAGCGCTGGTCATCGGCACCTTCGCCGGTCTGCTGATCCCGAAACTGCGCGGTGACCGCGATGAGCATCAACGTGAGCAGGCTGCCCTGGCGCACCCGGAGCTCGCCCTGGTCGCGGGCGGCACGGTGGTGGGCGACGAGTCGGAGTAGGCGCCAGCCGCTCAGAACAGAGCGGAGCCTGTGATGAGGTAGGCGTCGCGTTCGGACACCGAGAGTTCGGATCCAACGCCGTCAACGGTCGCCGCCCACACCACGAAGTCCGGACGGGGCGGCTCGGCCGAGTAGAGCGTGTCGGGTCCGAGCACCACGATGGTGAAGCGGTGCTTGGGTCCGAACAGCACCACCGCGCCCTCGATCGTGCTCATCGCGTACGTCCAGCGGGCCGACAGCCCCGCCACCCTGCCCTCGGTGCGCAGGCCGCACAGGAAACCGCCGGGTGGGACCGTCGATCGCCTCGGTGAGTTGAAGAATCGGTCGAGCATGGAATCCTTCGGAGGCGTCAGCCGGCGGGCAAATTCGTTCATGCTCATCGCTGCACCTCCGTACCCGTTTCGCTGGCGGCCCGCCCGGAATCGACCCTGCCCCGAGGCTAGTTGGCCCTGCCCCGAAGCTGTTGACCCTGCCCCGAGGCTAGCTTGCGCGATGCCGTGGTAGCACGCAGTCAGCGCAGAAGCCGGTGCCCGGCACTCGGTAGAAGAGGCAGCAACTACGTCGCCTGAGTTGCCACTTCGTCGAGGGTGGCGGCTGTACCGTCCCGGCCAGCGGGGCGATACTCAGCAACCGTCCAGCCATGGCCTGGGCGCGCTTCGTCTGGAGTGCCCCCGAACTCGCGACGGCACCACCGATGGCGGACGCGACGTCACCCCACAGCACCTTGTGGGACACCACGAACTCCGCCGCGAAGGTTTCGAGCACCGGCGCGATGATCCCGGTGACCAACTGCCCTACGAGGTGCTCCGCCAGCAGCTGGTCGTCGTCGGCGGTGACCCCCGAGGTTGCGGTGATGAGCAGTGGCATCAGCCCCGCTTCGGCTGGACGCCACCACAGCTGGTCCGGGCTGAGGTCCACGCTGATCCGGCCGATCACAGCGGCACCGAAACTCGGCGCCACCAGCCGAGCTGCAAGCCCGAGGAACGCGATCGATGCCACCACCCTGCGCTCCAACGGTTCACCGGCCGCGGTCGGGTCGGTAACGGTCAGGCGATCGACCAGTTGGGCATCGACCCGGTTCACCAGTCGCCGGCAGTACGTCCGGTCCTCGGCCAGCTGCCGTATCGCGATCCAGCCATCGCCGGTCTGGTCGGTCTGGTCGGTCTGGTCGGTCTGGTCGGTCTGGGCGATGTCGGATGGACCGCCCTGGTTGGGCAGTCCGGTGGCGAAGAACGGGCCCAAGCGGGCTACGTCGTCGAGCGTTGCCGCGACCTGCCGGTGGCCCACCCGGGTCAGGCTCATCTGCCCGAGCTCCCGGCGCGTCGTCCGCTGGCATCCAAGAAATTGCTCACGCTCTCTATACACTGACCAAATTTTTGTTTATCTTCTGTTAAGTGCGTGCGGTTGGGGGACTGCGGCCAGCTCGAGCGACCTGTTTCCTGACGAAAGTAGTACGGCATGCCTAGAACGGTCCCAGCCCTGCTCTCCGCACTCTGCGCCGCGGCGGTCGGCGTCTGCGGCTTCACCGTGTCAGGGGGTGTCGCCGGAGCGGCTGTCGTGCCGCACAACCCGCGAGGATATGTCGACGGATTCGCGCTGACCGCGTCCAGCGTTGCCTTCAAGGGTTGGGCGTTCGATCCGGACACCGCAGGCGTTGTACGCATCGTCGTGACGGTGGACGGCACGCCCACCGGTTCCGTCCTCGCCGATCAAAGCCGGCCCGACGTCGGTCGCACGTTTCCTGCGCAGGGCAACAATCGCGGTTACCAGGGCACGCTGGCGCTTCCGCCGGGAACGCACGCGGTCTGCCTCAAGGCAGGGGACCTGGCTCTGGGCTCGGACACCACGTTGGGCTGCAAGACCTTCGTTGTCCCGATCCCAGCTGGAAAGAAGGCCGGTACCGTGCCGCTGACCAGGCGTCCGATCGGTTATCTCGACACCTTCTCGTTCGCGAACTCCCGGCTTACCGTCCAGGGCTGGACCATGGACCCTGACGACTCCTCGGCCCTGCAGGTCGACGTGATGGTCAACGGCCAGTCTTACGGAGCGGGTACGGCGAACCTGGTCCGTGCCGACGTTGCCCGGGTGTACCCCAACCACGGCGCCAACCACGGTTACGCCTTCTCGATGCCCGCGGCGCTGGCGCCCGGCAACTACGAGTTGTGCGTGGTGGGCGTGAACAGCGCGGCCGGCGGTAATTCGATCCTGCCGTGCAAGGTGCTGAGTGTGCGAGGTGCCGGCGACCCCGCGACCCTGGGATCGGCCACCGCCAGCCAGGCTGCGGACGCCCTTCAGGCGCAGGCCATCCTTTCCGGCGCGGCCCGGCGCACCGATTTCGTCAGCACCGCCTCGGCTGCTTCCCGGATAGCGACCGCTACCAGGGCTTTGCTGCAACAGGCCGCCGGACGCAGCAGTCGACCGCCCACTGGGGCCGGCGTCCCGGACTTCGTCGCCGCAACACCGACCAAGGCCGTCGACGAGCAGGCGGTAATGGGATCGACGCCCTACCTGGGCAGCTATCCCGCGTCCAAGACCGGTGGTCGTGCCGGGACAGCGCGGTCACTTCAGGTGTTCGCGGCGGATGGGTTGACGACTCCCGGGGGTGAAGGGGTGGGCCTCTTCGGGGCGGCACCGGTGATGGTGCCGAAGGGGCGCTCCGTGATCTCGACGCTGCCGGCTTACCAGCCGGGTTACACCAAGCT
>JBBQFE010000344.1:0-4089 GCA_038321605.1 Mycobacteriales bacterium
GCATTCCACGCCTACGTACGTGCCGTCATCGAAATCTTTCGATGTCGTCTTCGCGTTCCCGATCTTGCACGGCTCGCCGCTCTTGAGTTGGGTCAGCAGTGCGGCCTGTCCGCCAGCGAGGGCGGCCATCGATTTCGAGACACCGAAGCGGCTGGTGCCCGACACGGTGCCGTCGCTGTTCACCTGTGCCTTGAGCTGAACAGTGAAGCAACCGGTGAGCAGGAAGACCGAGAGCCGGAGCGCTCCTACCAGGACCAGTCGACTCCTGGGCACGGTGTTGGGCGCGAACCGTGGTGATCGTGACATGCCGAAGATCCTCTCGTATCGTGGCCCGACGCGCAGCTGGTCGGTCGGGTCTGCTGCACGAAAGGGGCTTGCACTGTCGCCGTTGATACCTCATGGACGCATCGGATCGAACCTGGCCACCGAGGGATGTCGCGGATGGGCGACACTTCACCGGTGAACGGTCTGCCCCTACTGCTCGACCTCAGCGGAAGGCGGGCGGTCATCGTCGGCGGCGGCGAGGTGGGTACCAGGCGGGCACGGACGCTGATCGATGCCGGAGCTCAGGTGACGGTGATCGCGCCCCAAGCGCCCGCCGACCTCACGGCGATGGGCGTCCAGTGGCTGCGTCGGCGGTTCCGACCCGACGACCTGGACGGTGCCTGGCTGGTGGTGGCTGCCACCGACGATCCAGCCGTGAACGCCGTGGTGGCCGCCGAGGCTGAGCAGCGCCGGGTCTTCTGCGTGCGGGCGGATGCAGCAGACGGCGGCACCGCCCGGGTCCCTGCTGTCCACGTCAGTGGAGATCTGGTCGTGGCGGTCAATGCCGGCGACGATCCGCGGCGGGCGGTACAGCTGCGCAACGCAATCGCAGCTGCCCTCGACGCGGGCGGACTTCAGGCGAGGCCGGTGCGCCCGGCCGGGGCCGGCAGTGTCGCCCTGATCGGCGGTGGTCCCGGCGACCCGGAACTCATCACTATTCGCGGGCGACGGTTGCTGTTCGAGGCGGACGTGGTCGTGACCGACAGGCTGGCGCCGCGTTCGTTGCTCGATCTGGTGGACGCCGACGTGGAGATCATCGACTGCGGCAAGTCGGCGCATCGCCACAACCTGACCCAGCTCGAGATCAACGAGGTCATCGTGCAGCGAGCGCTGCAAGGCAAACGGGTTGCGCGGCTCAAGGGTGGCGATCCGTTCGTGTTCGGCCGCGGAGCCGAAGAGGTGGCGGCCTGTGTCGAAGCGGGAATCGCAGTTCAGGTGGTACCCGGCATAACCTCAGCCATCGCTGGCCCGGCCGCCGCCGGCATCCCCGTCACGCATCGGGGCCTGGCAGCTGATTTCGCGGTGGTTTCCGGCCATCGCGATCCCGGCCGCGAGGACGCCGGCTGGAACTGGGCCGATCTGGCCAAGGGCCCGGCGACCCTGATCCTGCTGATGGGGATGGACACCCTCGACGGCATCGTCAGCCAACTGATCGAGCACGGCCGGCCGGCCGACACCCCCGCCGCAGCTATTCACCGGGCAACGCTTCCTGACCAGCGCGTAGTGCGAGCTCCTCTCGCCGAGTTGCCACGTGCCGTTGTGACTGCCGGCCTCGGCGCCCCCTCCGTCGTGGTGATCGGAGCCGTTGCCGCGCTCGGACGCTGACGGTCGTTGCAGGTAGCCGCGTCTTTGGACGGCGGGTTTCCGGCGGCCCACCGCTGTCGTAGCTGTTGCCTACTGTCGGACGAAAGACGGCTTGACCGACGACCGTCCGCTGCTAGACTCGAACATGTGTTCGAATCGAGCATGACCGACCAGCGAGGGGTGCGACCATGTTCGGACCAGTACCGGCGAGTGTGATCACGATGTTGTCCCAGGCCAAGACGACGTGGGCGGAGGCGGTGCTTGAGCCTCGAGCGCCTGAGAAGTATCGGGCTGCGCACGTCGCTGCCCTGCGTGCAGCCGCTGCGGTGCTAGCGCTTCGGGCGCGCCCGGCGACGGCCGTGCGTAGACCGACGAGTGCCTGGGTCCTGCTGGACGGACTGGCACCTGAGCTGTCCGAGTGGTCGGCGTACTTTGCCGACAGCGCACAGCGGCGGGCCGCCATCGAGGCTGGGTCCTCGAGTCTGGTGACCGAGCGGGATGCCGACGACTTGTTGCGCGCTGCGGGAGAGTTCATCGCCGTGGTCGAGCGGATGGCGGGCACGCTGCCGCTTGAGGTCGCCAGTTGACCGGTGCGGCGAGGCTAGTGTCTGCAGTTGTGGCAGCACACTCTTCCCAGTCCGAGGTCCCGCGGGGGTTGTCCCCGCAGCTCTGGACGAGCCTGCAAGCGTTGCTCTCGAGTGTCCCCGGCAACGGTGCGATCCGGGTTCTGGACTGCGGTGGGGGATCAGGCAGCCTCGCAGTCCCGCTGGCGATCCGCGGAGCGGCGGTCACGGTCGTCGATGTCAGTATCGATGCCCTCGGGACGTTGCGGCGGCGCGCAGCGGAGGCAGGTGTCCTGGACCAGGTCACGGCCGTCCAAGGCGAAGTCGAGTCCCTCTCCGAGCTGCTACCGGTGAGCGGTGACCGCGCGAGTTTCGACGTGGTGCTCGCTCACGAGGTGTTGGAGAACGTGGCCAGTCCCGGCGCCGCGATGCACCAGCTCGCGGCGACCATTCGGCCAGGCGGAGTGCTCAGCGTCGTGGTGGCCAACCCGGTGGCAGCGGTCCTCGGCAGAGCACTGTCCGGCGACGTGGCGGGCGCGCTCGCGGCGCTGCGTCGTCCAGCTGCCACGTCCTTCTCCCTGACGATGCTGCAGGACCTGTGCGTGGCCGCGGGCCTGGTGGTCGAACGGGTCGATGGCTTGGGTGTGTTCGCCGAGATCGTGCCTGGCATCGAACTGGACCGGCCCGGAGCACTCTCTGCGCTGGCCGAACTGGAGGCAGCCACCTCTGGCCTGGCGCCATACCGCGATATCGCGGCCAGGTTGCACCTGATCGCCCGCCGGCCCGATCTCGGAGCTGGATCGGACGGCGCGATCAGTCCCGACCTCGAGCGACGCTCCGATCCGCGGTAGGTGCCTAGTGCTGTCACGTGAACGGTCCCGTCGTGGGTCGTAGTGCCGATCTGCCGCGCACCTCGGGCGAGATCGATGGCGACGACACTGGCTGTCACATTCTGCACGCCGACATGGACGCGTTCTTCGCGAGCGTAGAAATCCGGGCACGTCCGGAGCTCCGCGGACTGCCCGTGGTGGTGGGTGGGACCGAGGGGCGCGGTGTGGTGGCGGCGGCGTCCTATGAGGCACGGCGGTACGGGATCCGAAGCGCGATGTCCATGGCGCAGGCGCTGAGACTGTGTCCCCGGGCCGTCGTCATCGCGCCCACCCGCGGCGCCTACTCCGAGGCGTCCCGGGCGATCATGAAGATCTTCAACGAATTCACTCCATCGGTCGAGCCACTGTCGCTGGACGAGGCCTTTCTCGACGTGACCGGCGCGGTGGGGCTGTTCGGACGTCCGGCCGACATCGCCCGGCAGATTCGGCGGCGGGTCTTCGAAGACCAACAGCTCACCTGTTCCATCGGCATCGCACCGATCAAGTCGGTCGCCAAGCTTGCCTCGGGAAGCTGCAAACCGAACGGACTCCGGGTCGTGAGCAGGGCCGGTCTGCTGGACTTCCTGCATCCACTGCCGGTCACCGCTCTGTGGGGCGTCGGCAAAGCGACTGCCGAACCACTCAGACGCCTGGGCATCAGAACGGTCGGCGAGCTGGCCGAAACGCCGATCGAGGCACTGCGTCGGGCGGTCGGCCTCGCTACCGCGAACCACCTGCACGCGCTGGCCAGCGGTCACGACGACCGGGTGGTAACCCCGCGGCAGGCCGAGAAGTCGATCTCTACCGACCGGACCCTGCTGCACGATCTGTTGACCGAGACCGACGTGGCCAAGGAACTGCTGCGCGGCGCGGTCGAGGTCACCGAACGGCTCAGGCAGGCCAACCGCACTGCCAGAACAGTCGGCATCAAGATCAGGTTCGCCGACTTGACGACGCTCACCCGGGTGCGCACCCTCGCAGAACCGACCGATTCGTCTAAGGAGGTGTACGCGGCGAGCCTGGCGCTT
>JBBQFE010000345.1:0-4078 GCA_038321605.1 Mycobacteriales bacterium
GCTCTTCCCCGAAGCTGCGCACACGGCGGACCGGATCGATCCCAGCCCCGAATCGCAGCAGGACGATTCGCGGCCGGACAAGCTGCTGCCTTGGCACGACCGTGGCCGTCCGCCGCGGGTCACCGGCGTGCCCGTCGCGGATCTGTACCTGACCTACCTCGAGCAGCGGCCGGACTCGGTGGTGTCGGCCCTGCGGGCGATCGCGAGTGCCGAGGGCGCCGTGCTGGTGCACTGTGCCGCAGGCAAGGACCGTACCGGCGTGGTCATCGCGCTTGCCCTGGCCCTGGTCGGGGTGCGGCGCTCGGCGATCGTCCGCGACTATGCGGCCACTGAGAGCCAGATCGGTGCGATCGTGGCGTTGCTGTCGCGTACCCCCACCTATCAGCGCGAGGTGGCCGACCCGGCAGCGATCCCGGCACCCACGGCCGCGGTGATGACCGCGGTTCTGAGCGCTCTCGACAATAACGACGGCGGCATCGCCGGGTGGCTCGGTACCCATGGTTGGACGGCAGCGGACACCGCCCGGCTGCGGTCCAAGCTGCTCTCCCGCTGACGCGGGCCCTGGTCAGTCGGCCACGCCCACCTGGATCGTCGAACCGCAGGACGGTCGGTTCGGGTTCTGGCCGCCACCGCGGAGCTGGTGACCGCCGGTCCAGCGTTCGAGGAGCAGCTTGGCACAGCGCCGGCGGGCCGGTGGTCAGCCGAGTAGGGTCAGTGACAGCGTCCGTCCGGTCTCTGTTGATTCGTCGGCGGCCACCAACCGGATCGGGATTCCCCAGTCCTGCCGCGCCAGATAGCAGGCGGAGTGCTCGACGTTCGGGTCCGCGTCACATGACGCCGCTTGGGCGCTGACGTGCAGCACACCTTCGGTGCCCACGGGGCCGGACAGCTCGACCGTGCGTACCAGCTGGTGGGAGTCGCCACCCCCGGAGCTCAGCATTGCGTCCGGCGAGCCGGTTACGCTCAGCCTGGTCGCCGGACCGTAACGCTCGTCCAGCGCACGCCCGGGAGCCGGCGCGAAGAGCACCCGCAGTTCGAGGGCGCCGATCGCGACCTCGGTGACCGGCCGCGAGCTGGACATCGCCCGATCGGCTGCCACCGGCACCGCATCGTCGAGAGCCAGCTGCCGCAGCTGGTGGGCCGCGGATTCCACCACCAGCAGCCGGCCGTCCACCTCGAGCAGGCCGGACGGTTCCGCGAGCCCGGTTGCGACCGTGCCGACCAGTCCGGTCGCCGGGTCATAGCGTCGGACCGCGTCGTTGTAGGTATCGGCGACTGCAATGGTGCCGTCGGACAGGACCGTCACGCCGAGCGGATGCTGCAGCCGGGCCTGACCCGCCGGCCCGTCCCGGTGCCCGAAGTCGAACAGACCCTCGCCGATGACCGTATGGAGCTGGCCGTCCACCGTCAGGTAGCGCAGGGCTGAGGTCTCCGAGTCGACGAACCACAGCCGATCGCCGGCTACCGCCAGGCCGGACGGCTGCGCCAACCAGCCGTCCGTGGCGACGCCGTCCTTGAGCCCCTCGACGGTCGTCCCGGCCAGTATCGTGACCGAACCGGTGACCGGTTGCCAGCCCAGCAGCAGCTGCACGCCGGCCGCGGCGACGACCACCATTCCACGGCCCGAATCGGCGGCCGGCCAGTATGCGACGTCCCAGGGTGACAGCACCGCAGGAACCGGCCCGGTCACCGTCTCGAGGCCCGCCGCTGCCAGCTCGGCGGCGAGGTCCACCGTCGTCACGACCGCCCCATCGCCCAGGCGCAGTCCTCGGAGCAGGTGGTTGGCGGTATCTGCCACCACCACGTCGAAACCGACCTGGGCGGCAAGTGCCGGTGGCAACACGGCAACGCCGTTGGGCTCGGCGAACTCGGCTGGCCCGGAGCCCCGACGGCCGGAGCCGAACCTGCGCAGCACGGTCTCGGCGTCGGTGGACATCTCGACGATCTGGTGGTGGCCGGCGTCGGCGACCAGCAGGGAATCGCCGCTCGACACCGCCTTCGCCGGGAACCGGAGCGCCCCGCCGACCGGAACCGGCGGTCGGTACGGGTTGGCACCGCGAGCCAGGGTGCCCGCGGCCTCATGGCGTTGGATCAGCTGGCTGATCATGGCTCGCAGGCCAGACACCTGACCCTCACCCGCCGCCTGCGCCACCACGTAGCCCTCGGGATCGATGAGCACCAGGCTCGGCCAGGCGCGGATGGCGTACTGCCGCCACAGGTACAGGTCGGGATCGTTGAAGACCGGATGCGCGACCTCGTAGCGCTCGATCGCCGCTGCCACCGCGGAATCAGCGGCCTCGTGGTCGAATTTCGGCGAATGGACACCGATGATGACCAGCTCGTCGGCAAACGGCTGCTCGAGCTGGCGCAGCTCGTCGATCACGTGCAGGCAGTTTCCGCAGCAGAACGTCCAGAAGTCGAGCAACACGATCTTGCCGCGCAGGCCGGCCAGGCTCAGCGGCTGGTCGGTGTTGAACCAGGTACCCGACGGGAACTGCGGGGCGCGGACCCTGCCCCGGTTCAGCGCGGAATCAAGAGAGGTCACGTCCCAGTCCAACGCCGTCCCGGACTGTTGAAATTCCGTCGGGACGACAAAGACCCGCCGTCCCGGGGGGTACCTGGATGGCGGGTCTTGTTGGGCTCGGCGGACCGAGCCTGTCGGGATGGCAGTCGCGCTCCTGCTGGGATGCGCGCTCCTCCCACCGGCTGGTTGGCCGGCTGGATCAGTGCAGGTTCAGCTGGTTCAGCGGGTGAAGCCCTGGCGAGTGGCCATGGCCATCAGCTCGTGGCGCATCGCGGGTGAGGCGGTGTCCAGTGCGCGCTCGAACTGGCGAACGTTGCGGCGGTTGCGGATCTTCTGCTTGATGCTGCTCATGATTCTTCTCCCTGATGTGGTGATGGTGCTGGCTGCTCATCGAGGTCTGCCCGGAACGTTACTTTGGTGTGAGCCATATTCACTCGTTCACCGTTCGACGGACTGTTACCTCGATCTGTTAACCATCTTAGCTCTAGTTCTGAATAGATCAAGCTAATTAGCCAACGTGTGGTTAACGCCACCGGGCGCCGGCGGATTCCGCGGGGCGCTTGAGACGGCCGTCACCCGCGGACAGCGACGCCGGGCCTGTGAGGCCGCCGCCGGGCTGCCTAGAGTGAGTCCATGAGCCTCACCGACATCGCCATCGCGGGTCTGACCGACCCTGCTACCAACCTCGCACCACAGCCCGGCATCACCACTCTGGTGGTCAACGTCGCCTCCAAATGCGGTCTCACGCCTCAGTACGAGGGTCTGGAGCGACTTCAGGAGCGTTACGCAGCACGAGGCTTCACCGTGCTGGGGGTGCCGTGCAACCAGTTCGCCGGTCAGGAGCCGGGCAGCAGCGACGAGATCGCGGAGTTCTGCTCGGCCACGTACGGAGTCACCTTTCCGATGACCGAGAAGGTAGCCGTCAACGGAGAGAGCAGGCACCCGTTGTACGCCGAGCTGGTGGAGGTACCCGACGCGACCGGGTACACCGGCGACATCCGCTGGAACTTCGAGAAGTTCCTGGTCGGACCGTCCGGCGAGGTGCTGGCCCGGTTCGAACCGCGTACGGAGCCTGACGACGCCACCGTGCTGGCCGCGATCGAAGCTGCCCTGCCAGCCTGACGCGCTACCTGCCTGGCGAGCTGCGAGCCTGACCCGCTACCTGCCTGGCGCGCTGCCAACGCCTGTCAGAGCAGCGCCAGCCCGGGATCGTGCAGCACCGCGGCGACGTCGGCCAGGAACTCCGACCCCTGCTGGCCGTCCACCGAGCGGTGGTCGAACGAGACGGCCAGCTGGGTCACCCAGCGTGGCTCGATCCGCTCGTCCGCCCCGGTCCCGACCACCCACGGTTGCCGACGGATGGCGCCGAACGCCACGATCGCCGCCTCGCCGGGGTTCAGGATCGGCGTTCCGGTGTCGATGCCGAACACGCCGACGTTGGTGATCGTCAGGGTGCCGCCGCTCATGGCCGCCGGCGACGTCCTGCCCGAGCGGGCGACCGCCGTGAGCTCCTGCATGGCCGTTGCGAGCTCTCGCAGCGACAGCGTGTTCGCG
>JBBQFE010000346.1:0-4069 GCA_038321605.1 Mycobacteriales bacterium
CAGGGTCCGCACGTCACCACCACCGCGCCTGATCGCAGCTCCGGCCGACTTGAGCAAGGCGTTGCGCTGCTTGAGAACCCGCTCATAGTCCGAGCGCACGCCGGCCAGGCGCGGGTGCCGGGCGACCAGCAGCTCGTCGAGGAAGCGGCGCCGCTCACCGGGGTCGCCCTTGACCAGGGCCAGGTCCTCTGGCGCGAACAGAACCGTGGACAGGGTCCCGAGCACCTCCCGCGGGCGCGGCACCGGTGAGCGGTTGAGCCGGGCCCGGTTCGCCTTGCCGGCCGTGACTTCAAGCTCCACCAAGGTCGACCGGCCGTGCTGCATGACGGCGCAGCGGATGATCGCCCGCGCCGCGCCGAACCGGACCAGCGGCGCATCCGTCGACACCCGGTGCGAGCCGAGCGTGGCGACGTAGCCGATCGCCTCGACCAGGTTGGTCTTACCTTGCCCGTTCGGCCCGACCAGCGTGGTGACGCCCGGCTCGAGCGGGAGGTCGACCTCGGGATAGCTGCGGAAGTCGGTCAGCGACAGGTGGGCGACGTACACGCCGTCAGTCTGTGGTCGCGGCGGTCACTGGGTCGAGCCGGAGCCGGAAGTCGGTCCCGCGGTGTGCGCCTCAGCCGCCTTCACGGCGTGGCCCCCGAACTGATTGCGCAGGGCGGCGACCGCCTTCATCGCCGGGCTGTCGTCCTGGCGGGAGACGAAGCGGGCAAACAGCGCAGCCGTGATGACCGGCATCGGCACCGAGTTGGCGATGCCCTCCTCGACCGTCCATCGGCCCTCGCCCGAGTCGTTGACGTATCCGGTGATCTCGGTCAGCCCCGGGTCCTCGGCCAGCGCCTTGACCAGCAGGTCCAGCAACCAGGACCGGACGACCGTGCCGCGGGTCCAGGCCTGGAAGCAGCCGTGCACGTCGGTCACGATGTCCTTGGCGGCCAGCAGCTCGTAGCCCTCGGCGTAGGCCTGCATCAGGCCGTATTCGATGCCGTTGTGCACCATCTTGGCGTAATGTCCCGCACCGACCGAGCCGGCGTGCACGAAGCCCTCCTCGCGCGGACCTTCCGGCCGCAGGGCGTCGAAGATCGGCATGGCGAGCGCCACGTTCTCGTCCGAGCCGCCGACCATCAGCCCGTAGCCGTTGGCCAGGCCCCAGACGCCGCCGGAGACACCGCAGTCGAGATACCCGGTGCCCTGCTTGGCCAGCAGATCGGCGTTCGGCTGATCGTTGGTGAACTTGGAGTTGCCTCCGTCGATGACCAGGTCACCTTCGCCGAGCAGCTCAGCGACCTCGGCCACCGTCTGGGTCGTCGGGTCGCCGGCCGGCACCATCACCCAGACCACCTTGGGCGACGGCAGTGCGGCCGCCAGGTCGGCCAGGCTGTGCACGTCCGCGATGTCCGGATTGAAGTCGAAGCCGGTGACCTCGTGGCCGGCCTTGCGCAACCGCTCGCGCATGTTGCCGCCCATCTTGCCCAGCCCGATGAGTCCAATGTGCATCGTCTTCTCCCTGAGTTGGACGCCTGACCTGAAGCCCGCGGTGAACGCCTAACCGGCGAGGCGGACCGGCATCAGCACGTAGCGATAGCTGTCGTCGGCCGCACCATCGAGCTCGGTCTGCCCACGCAGCACGGCCGGCTTGCTGGGTTGGGTGAACGAGAGCCGGGCGTACGGCGTGCCCAGCACGCCGAGGCCGTCGAGCAGGAAGTGTGGGTTGAAGGCGATCTCGATCTCCTCGCCCTGCAGCGATGCCTCGATCGCCTCGCTGGCCTGCGCGTCATCACCCTGACCGGCCTCGATCACGACCTGGCCGTCGGTGAAGCGCAGCCGCACCGGGGTGTTCCGCTCGGCCACCAGGGCCACCCGCTTGACCGCCTCGGTCAGCGTCGCGGTGTCCACGACCGCATCGGTGTCCGAGCTCGAGGGGAAGATCGCCGAGACCTTGGGGTACTCGCCGTCGAGCAGCCGCGACGTCGTACGCCGCTGGCCGGACTCCAGACCGATCAGCCCGTCGCCGGCGCCCGAGCGGCCGAGCGCCAGCTCGACGCTGGCCGTCGACCCCAGCGCGCGGGCCGTCTCGGACAGCGTCCGGGCCGGGACAAGAGCGACGCCCGCCGCGTCGGTGACTTCGGGCGACCAGGTCAGCTCGCGCTGGGCCAACCGGTAACGGTCAGTGGCCAGCAGCGTGATCGTGTCGCCGGCGATCTCCATCCGTACGCCGGTCAGGATCGGGAGCGTGTCGTCGCGGCCGGCGGCCACCGTGACCTGGGCGACAGCCTGGCTGAAGACACCGCCATCGATCCCACCCGAGGACTCGGGCATGGTCGGCAGCGTCGGGTAGTCCTCGACCGGCATGGTCAGCAGGGTGAACCGCGTCGCACCGCAGGTGACGTTGACCTTGGTCCCTTCGGTCACCACGTCGACGGGCTTCCCCGGGAGGTTCCGCGCGATGTCGGAGAGCAGCCGACCGGACACCAGAACTCGACCCGGCTCGCTGACATCCGCCGGCACGGTGACCCGGGCGGAGACCTCGTAGTCGAAAGCGGACATCGTGAGCGTGCCCTCAGCGTCGGCCTCGAGCAGCACACCGGCGAGCACTGGCACGGGCGGGCGGTTGGGCAGGCCGCGGGCCGCCCAGCTCACGGCATCGGCGAGCGCATCTCGCTCAACCTGAAACTTCACGAGCCACCGTCCTTCCGAGATCAGACCTTGCTGGGCTGTCGGTCAGCTACCGGCCGAGAGCGCGCCGAGCCGGTACGCCGACCCACGCCAACGCGGGACGACAGTATCCGTCACAGCCATCCTGCGGTACGCCGACCGGGGTGTGGGACGACAAACTTTGCCGGCCGGTCTTCCTGCCGGCTCTTTGGGTGGTGGATCGGCAGTGGGTGGACGTTCTCGGGCGACATCTTCATCAGGTAATAGTTCATCTTCTTCTTCGCTGCTGTGGAAGCTGTGGATTACGGGCAACCGTGCAGGTCAGCGGCCCCGGAGCCTGTGGGCGGCCTGGGGGTAACTGGGCCGGTTCCAGTGCATGGCAGTGGACGCCGGATCGGTCGTCCACCCGCCGTACCCAGCTCGTTGCCGCCGGTCCCCAGGCTTCCGGCGTCGTCCACCAGCTGTCCACAGTGCCGGTGGAGTGCCGGTGGATGGCGGCTTTCTTGCTGCTGGTGGGGTCGGAAAGGATCGTTGCGGAGGCATGCTCCACAGAGTTGTCCACAACTTGTGTGCGGAGCGTGACGAGACGGAACAACGGGTTCCGAGGTTGCTGGCCTGGGCCGCTACTCAGCGTGGTTGCTGCTTGATTCTGTTGGTCAGCTCGGTGACCTGGTTGTAAATGCTTCGTCGCTCGGCCATCAGGAGCCGGATCTTCCGGTCCGCGTGCATGACGGTGGTGTGGTCGCGGCCGCCGAAGTGCTGGCCGATCTTGGGCAGGGAGAGCTCGGTGAGCTCGCGGCACAGGTACATCGCGATCTGGCGGGCGTTGACCAGGACCCGCGACCGGGACGAGCTGCACAGGTCGTCGATGGTCAGCCCGAAGTAGCCGGCGGTCTGGCCCATGATCTGGGCCGCGGTGATCTCCGGCGCGTGGTCGTCGATGATCAGGTCCTTGAGCACGATCTCGGCCAGGTTCATGTCCACCGGCTGGCGGTTGAGGCTGGCGAAGGCAGTGACTCGGATCAGCGCGCCCTCGAGGTCGCGGTTGTTTGTCGAGATCCGGCTGGCGATGAACTCGAGCACGTCGTCGCTGGCCGTGAGCTTCTCGTGGGCCGACTTCTTGCGCAGGATCGCGATCCTGGTCTCCAGGTCGGGTGGCTGGACGTCGGTGATCAGGCCCCACTCGAACCTGGTGCGCAGGCGATCCTCGAGTGAGGAGAGTTGGCGCGGCGACTTGTCGGAGCTGATCACGATCTGCTTGTTCGCGTTGTGCAAGGTGTTGAAGGTGTGGAAGAACTCCTCCTGGGTGCGCTCAGCGCGCTCCAAGAACTGGATGTCATCGATGAGCAGCAGATCCACTGAACGGTAACGGCTCTGGAAAGCCTGCATCTTGTCGTCGCGCACCGAGTTGATG
>JBBQFE010000347.1:0-4046 GCA_038321605.1 Mycobacteriales bacterium
CGCCGACCTCGACGCCGACCCTCGCGCCTGACCGAGGCCGCACTCAAGGTCCCCAATTCGATCTTGAGTGAACACCGGCGCCGACCCGGTTGCGCCGACCCGGTTTCAGCGACGCAACATCCACCTCGCCGGTATGGCTAGTAGGCTGTCGCTTCTAAAGGGCTGGGTATAGGTGTCGGAGTTTGATGCGGGCGTCGCTGGTGGTGAACCTCCAGTCGACTTGGCGCTGGTCGTCGTTGGTGGCGTGGGTCCAGGCGTCGAGTTCGGTGTTGAGGACGTCGAGGTCGGCGATGCGTCGGCCGAGGCATTGCTTGGTCAGGCAGGACAGTTCGATCTCGGCGATGTTGAGCCAGGAGCCGTGCTTGGGCGTGTGGTGGATCTCCAGCCGGCCTGCCAGGGCGTAGGCCTTCTCGGGTGGGAATGCCTGGTAGAGGGAGGCGATCGAGTGGGTGTTGAGGTTGTCCATGATCAGGACGACCTTGTCGGCGTCGGGGTAGTCGACGTTCAGCAGGTGTTGCACGCCGTGGGCCCAGTCGGTGCGGGTTCGGGTGGATTCGGCGTAGGCGCGGCGCCAGCCCCGCAGGGGTTCGGCCCATACGAAGATCGAGCAGGTGCCGCAGCGGATGTACTCGCAATCCTCGCGGGCCACTCGCCCGGGCGCGGCTGGCGTGCCCGCTCTGGCGTCGGCGAGCAGTTGGAGTGGTTTCTCGTCCATGACCACGACCGGGAACCTCGGGTCGTAGGGGCGGGCGTAGACGCCCAGCACGTCCTCCATCGCCGCCACGAACGCCGCATTGGCATGGGGCGGGATCGTCCAGCACGCCTTCAGATGAGGCTTAAGTGCCCCCTTTTTAGGACCCGCCCGATCGTGGAGTGGTCCATCGGCGGTATCCCCTCGGTCAGGGCCACCTGTCTTTCCAGCAACCGCAGCGTCCACCGCGCCCGCCCCGGCGGCGGCGCGGTGCACGCCAACGCGATCACCCGAGCCTCCACGTCGCCGGTCACCTTCGGCTCCACCGGCGGCGCGGCCCGCTTCTTGCGGCCGATCACGTCCTCGACCCGCCCGGCATGGGTCGCGAACGCCTTCGCCACCAGATACACCGTGCTCGCCGACGTGCCCAGACGTTCAGCCACCACACGGCGGTCCGGCGCCGGCCCCTGCGTCTCGTCCAAGGCCAGCAACACCCTGGCCCGGATGATCATCCGGGCAGGATGGCGCCCAGCGGAAACCACCCTGATCAACTTCGCACGATCGGCAGCACTCAGAAAGACCGTGAACTCCTTCGGACGAGGCACGCCGTCAACTCCTTCCGGTCAAGTATCAACCAGAACAGCCGACCACACATACCCATCAGATTAGAGGCGACACGCTACTAGGGCCTTTGTGCCCTTCACCCCCGGGTGTTCCGTCGACCAGCATGGATGGCGAAGGCCACAGCGCAGCGAGATGCTGCCCCGCGACAGAAGGCGAGTCCAGTGATGACCGGAACCACCCAGATCCTTGTCGGCGTGGACGGCTCTGCGCACAGTCGTGCGGCGATCGGCTGGGCCGTCCAGGAAGCAGCACTCCGGGGATCCACCGTGCTACTGGTCCATGTCAGCGACGCGGCAGCCTACGGACTCTGGACCACGACCCGCACCATCAGGCAGGGACTTCGCGAGCTGGCCCAGCCGATCGTCGACCACGCCGTGGACTACGCCCACTCGGTGAATCCCGCAGTTCCCGTCCGCGGACGGCTGATTCTCGGCAGCCCCGTCCGTACGCTGCTCACCCTCTCCACGGCTTCGACGCTGATCGTCGTGGGCAGGCAGGGCAAAGGTGCCCTGGCCGCGCACCTGGTCGGTTCGGTGAGCAGGTACCTGATGGCGCATGCGCACTGCCCGGTCATCGCCGTGCAACCACCGGCCGCCGGTGAACACAGCATGCCGGTGAAGCGTGTCGTCGTCGCAGTGGGCGATCGGCAGACCACCCTGCGGGCATTGGAGTTCGGGTCGCAGGAGGCGCACCTGCGCGGAGTTCCCCTGCGGGTACTGCACGCCTGCCATCAGCCGGGCTGGCCCTACCTCACGGGGCAGGCAGGTACGGTGCTGCCCGCTGATGAGATCGAGGCGGAACGCGCCCGGATCGCCGACCTGCTGACGACCGCACCGGTGGATACCACTGGGATCGAGCCGGTCGTCCATCTGGGGACACCGGCACAGGTGATGCGCGAATACTGCCGCCCGACCGACCTGGTGGTGCTCGGGCAACACCGCCATGGGCACTACCTGCCGGCGACCCTGGGGCCGATTGTCTCCGCCGCGCTCCACGAACTCGCGTGTCCGATAGCCGTGGTGGCCGAACCCCTGCTTGCACCTGATGCCTCGAGTGAGGCCCTCGTTGCCACGGACCAGGCGGAGCGGCCGGTTCCGGCTCAGGTTGGTGTGCTCAGCTACTGATCCCGGCCGCACGGTCAGTTGTTCAACTTCGCACCGCCGCACCGCCGCACCGTCAGTTGTTCAACCTCGTACCGACCGCAGGGGTACCACGGCAACCGGACAGTTCGCATGGTGCAGCACATTGTGGGTTACCGCACCGGGAAGGGACCCTGACACCGGCGAGGCCGTTCGGCAGCCCACGATGAGCATCTCCTGTCCATCGGACTGTTCCAGCAGGACCGTGGCCGGATGACCCTTGACGACTGCGGTGTGTACCGCGACGTCCGGATGGTCCGCAGATCTGCCCGCCATCGCCTCCGCGAGCTGTACGCGGGCCTGCTGGAATTGTTCGTCAGCGCCCACCAGCCGCCGCCGAGCACCTCGTGACGGGGCGTTCAGCACCAGGATCACCGAAAGCGCCCGCCGCCGCAGGCTTGCCTCAGCGAACGCGAACTCCAGAAGCACAGCGGAGCCCGGGCCGCCGTCCACTCCAACGACGAGCTGGCCCGGCTCACCTTCCAACCGGCCAGGACCCCGGGTCACCACGACAGGGCAGTGGGCACGGTGGATCAGATCGGTGCCCACTGACGCGAGTAGAAAGCTGCTCAGCGGGCCGAGCCTGCGCGATCCCAGCACGATGATCGAGGCGTGCTCCGTCAGCAGCGCATCGCTCGGGTAGGCCTGTACGACCCGTTCGGAGATGACCAGCGCGGGGTCCAGGGCGCGCAGCTGGTCAGCCGCAGCGCTCACCGCGGCCGACGCTGCCTCCCTGAGATCGGCCAAGCCGATCACGGGTTCCCGATCGGTGGCTGCAGGAGTGGCGCGCGTAATCCCCCATTCCCAGGCCCCGACCAGCGTTATCGGCTTCGCCCGCCGCTGCGCCTCTGCGGCCGCCCACTGCAGTGCCGCCTCGTCCGTGTCGCGCGACCCGCTGATCCCGACCACGATGGGCAGCACCCGGCCGATGGGCACTGCGGGCGTGGCGACGACCGATTCGTCGGCCGCCCGCTGTTGAGCCGGAGCCGGGTCGGCGGCGAGGGCTTCAGGCGCAGCGCCGACCACGATCACCGGGCAGCTCGCATGACGCAGCAGGGCCGCGCTGACCGCGCCGAACGCACTACCGAAGGCGGCGCCGGTGCCGTCGCGGTCCACGACGATCAGCGTGCAGCCGGACGAGACGCGAACCAGTTCGGCAGCCGGCCGATCGGTACACAGGAGGATCCGCACCGCAACACCTGAGGTGGGTGCATGCCAGCGTCGTAGCAACTCGGCGAGCCGGGTCGCCTGCGCGTCCGGGTCGGCCAGTAGCGCCTCTCGCGCTTGCGAGAAGACGGCTGTCGGACGGGCGTAGCCGATGACGTCCAGGCCGATGCCGCGGTTACGTGCCTCGGCCATCGCCACATCGAACGCCGCCGGCGAGGGGTCCTCGATGTTCAACGCGACGGTGACCGGGCCCGAGGCGTCGGGTTCGGTGAGTCCGGGCCGAACGACCAGCACCGGACAGGCGGCATGCCGGACCAGCTGGAGGCCGACAGAGCCCACCAGATACGCGGCAAACGGGTTCAGCGCGCGCGAGCCGATCACCAGCAGCTCTGCCGCTTCTGCTTCGCGCACAAGGACCTGCACCG
>JBBQFE010000348.1:0-4041 GCA_038321605.1 Mycobacteriales bacterium
GTCCGGGCACAGCCGCCGTTGTGCCGATCTGGCCGCCGCGGCGGCGAAGATCCTCGGGTACGACGACGACGCCATCGCCGGCCTGCGGCGGGCCGCACTCGTGCACGAGCTCGGCACCACGGCCGTCCCGAACTCGATCTGGGACAAGGCTGGTCCACTCACCCGAGCCGAGTTCGACCGGGTCGAGGTCCATCCGATGGTGACTGAGCAGATGCTGCGCCGCTCACCCGCTCTGCGGCTGCTGAACCCCGTGGCCGCCGCTCACCATGAGCGCGTCGACGGATCGGGCTATCACAAGAGCCTGGCCGCCTCTGGCCTGGATCCGGCTGCGCAGGTGCTGGCGGCAACCGACGTGTACGTCGGGCTCACCAGCGACCGGGCCGACCGCGTCGCGCTCTCACCGGACGCCGCCGCCGCCGAGCTGCTCGCTCTCGCAGTCAAAGGGATGCTCGACTCGCGGGCCACCGGCGCCGTCCTCGAGGCCGCAGGTCACACCGCGAAGGCCCACGCGCGGCGACGGGCAGCGCATCCTGGCGGCCTCACCGACCGGGAGGCCGAGGTTCTGCGCCTGGCGGCACGAGGGCTGACCACGCGGGCGATCGCTGATCAGCTCTTCATCTCACCGAAGACGGCGGACCGTCACATCCAGCACGTCTACACCAAGATCGGAGTGTCGACACGGGCGGCAGCCGCCCTGTGGGCGATGCAGCACGCGGTCATCGCCTGACCGCCAGGATCGCCGCGTGACTTCGGCGGTCATGACATCGACGTCAGGGCTCATCGACTACCAGTGGCAGGGTGCGCGGAAGGCCGAAGTGGGCTACCAGTGCCGGCGATCGTTAGCTGCCGGCGCCTGCGGTCCGGTCAGCCGGTGCGCATGCGGTAGCGATTCTCCGGCCGCCCAGAGGTGCCGTAACGCAGATGCAGCTTGACGACGCCGTGCCGTTCCAGGTAGCTCAGGTAGCGCTGCGCCGTTGCCCGGCTGATGCCGACCTTCTCGGAGACCTCTGTCGCAGAGATGTCGCCAGTGGCGCGGACCGCGTTGCGGACCAGCTCGAGCGTCGGCGCGGAGTGCCCTTTCGCGGGGCGGGTGGGCGTGATCGCAGGGGACCGTAGCAGTCCGAACAGCTCGTCGACGTCGGACTGTTCGGGTGGGCCCTCGATCCCGTCGATATGACGCCGGAGCCTCTGGTAGGCCGCCAGCCGCTCGGCGAGGACCTGGTAACCGAAGGGCTTGACCAGGTAGTGCACCGCTCCGAGTTGCATTGCGGTACGCACGGCGTCGAGCTCGCGGGCGGCCGAGATGATGATGACGTCCGGGGACTGCGGCGCCTCGAGCATGGCCCGCACGACATCGAGCCCGTTGCCGTCGGGAAGGTAGATGTCCATCAGTACCAGGTCCGGCTGCAGGCGGGAGGCCATCTCTCGAGCCTCCGCGGCGGTCTGCGCCTGGCCGACGACTACGAAGCCCGGCGTCCGTTCCACGTACGCGGCGTGGATGCCGGCGACGCGAAAGTCGTCGTCGACGATCAGGGCACGAATTTGCGGTTCGTTCATAAAGCAGCGACCGTGGTGACGGGAAGTATCGGCGGATCTGGTTGCCCCTTGGGGATCGTGACCGAGAACCTCGCCCCGGTGCCGGCAGCGGCTGAGGTCACCTCCACCGAGCCCTCCAGCCGGGTCACCAGCCGATGCACGAGCGCCAGCCCGAGCCCCCGAAGCCGGCCCTCGGGCAGTGACTTGGTGGAGTACCCGTCAAGGAAGATCCTTGGCACGAGCTCGGCGGGCACGCCAGGTCCGTTGTCGGTCACAACTACGGTGATCAGGTCCTCATCCTCGAAGATCTCCACCCCCACTCTCCTCGGCGGCTCGCGGCCGGTCACCGCGTCCATGGCGTTATCGACGAGGTTCCCGACGACTGTGGTCAGCACCTGCATCTTTCCGGGCGACTCGCTGAGCCACGTCTCGGGCGCGATCTCCAGATGGATCCCCCGTTCGCCCGCTTCGGCCGCTTTGCCGAGGAGCAGCCCAACGATCTGCGGGGCGGCGATGTGCGTCCGGAGGGTGTTGTCGAACTCGGTTGCGGTCCCACGGATTTCGGTGAGGTACTGCAGTGCCTCCTGGGTTCGGCCGAGCTCCAACAGGCCAGCGATAGCGTGCATTCGGTTGGCGAACTCGTGCTGCTGGGCGCGCAGCGACTCCGTGAGCCCACGTTCCCCGTCCAGCTCGCGCAGCAACGCCGCCAGCTGGGTGCGGTCGCGCAGGGTGACGACGGCGCCATGGGGTCGCCCGGCCAGCGTGACCGGCATCCGGTTCACGACGAGCGAGTAGTCGTCGGTCAGGACGAAGTCATCCGGTGTCGTTCCCACACCGCCCAAGACGTCGCGCAGACGACCCGGAGGAAGCAGTTCGGCGAGTGTGTGCCCCACCGCGCTCGCATCGATGCCGAGAAGGTGTTGCGCCGGGTCGTTGACCATCGAGACCCGGCCGGCGATGTCGAAGGCGATGACTCCCTCACGAACGCCGTGCAGCGTCGCCTCCCGCTCTTGGAGCAGCAGGGCGATCTCCTCCAGCTCCAAGCCGAAAGTTCGCCGCTTCAGGCGCCGGGCCAGGGCCCAAGACGCCACGGCACCTAGGGCAAGTGCGACACCGAACCACGCGGCGTACGAAGGGAGTTCATGCCGCAGGGCGCTGGACACGGAGCTCTCCCGCAGACCAACCGAGACTTCGCCGACGAGGGTCCCGTCGGGCCCGAGCAATGGCGCCTTTCCGTTCGCGGACCGGCCGGTGCTGCCGTTGTCGATGCCCACGTGAACCCGGCCGTCGGCCACAACGATCGGCTCCGTGACCTGTTGCCCGATCAGGGCCGGGTCCGGATGCGAGTGCCGGACCCGGTTCAGGTCGATAATGACGACGTAGGACGCTCCGGTCTCATTCTCGATCGTTGTCGCGATTCGCTGGATGTCCGCGGCGCAACCGGTGGCCTCCTGCTGCATGCAGCTGCGGATCGTCGGGACCCCAGCGGTGGTCTCCGCGATCGACACAGCCCGGGCTTCGTACTGGTCATCCAGATGGGCTCGCTCCTGCCGGACGAAGAGTCCGAACCCGACGAGTACGGTCGTCGTCAGAATGACCAGCTGAGCGACGAAGATCTGGCTGGAGAGTCGGCGCATCCGGTTCCGCATGGCGCACCCATTGTGACCGCCGTCCGATGGGCGAACAAGACGCCGCGGCTCGCGCAAAACGAGCAAAACCTCGAGTTACGCAGTAAAGACGCGATGCCTGCGAAACCGCGACGTAACACGGTCGGGGTCCCTACGGTCTGCACCCAACAGGGATCGGTGCCGAGTTGGCGGCAGCGACCTGACCAGGTCGGGAGGCAGGCGGATGGCCCGGATATCGCACAGCCACGATGCGGCAATGGCCCCGGCCAAGATCGAAATCACTCACCTCACAAAGCGATTCGTCACCCCGTCAGGTGAGCCATTTACGGCGATCCGTGATGTCAGCCTCACGGTCGAGCCAGGTCAATTCAGCGCGATCGTCGGTCCCACCGGGTGCGGCAAGTCCACCACGCTTGGGCAGGTGTCCGGCCTCGACCGCCCCAGCGACGGCGCGGTGCAGGTCGGTGGGCGGGAGGTGCACGGCATCACGCCCGGTGTCAGTTTCATGTTCCAGTCCGACGCCTTGTTCCCGTGGAAGAGCGTGCTGGGCAACGTGATGATCGGCCCGATCCTCAACGGCACGGCCAAGAAGGACGCGGTCGCGCTCTCACGAGACTGGTTGCGGCGTGTGGGTCTGGCCGGCTTCGAGGACCGCTACCCGCACCAGCTCTCCGGCGGCATGCGCAAGCGAGTAGGCATGGCCGCGGCGCTGATCAACTCCCCGCGGATCCTGCTGATGGACGAGCCCTTCGGGGCCCTGGACGCGATGACGCGGGACCAGATGAACGTCACCCTGCAGCAACTGTGGCTCGACACCGGCAAGACGGTTGTGCTGGTCACGCACTCGATCTCCGAGGCCGTCTTCCTCGCGGATCGC
>JBBQFE010000349.1:0-4040 GCA_038321605.1 Mycobacteriales bacterium
CGGTGGGCGCCGCCGAATCGCTGCTCCAGGCAGATCGGTGAACGCCGGGAGCACCCGGGTGCTGCTGCTGATGGGGTGGCGGACCGTACTCCAGAATCGCCTGCGAAGCCTGTTGATTCTTGCCCTGATCGGTGACCGCAGCCTGATCCTGGCCGACGAGCCCACCGGCGCGCTGGATTCCCAGACCGGCGAGGACGTCCTGCGGCTGATCCGCGCGCGGTGTGATGCGGGTGCGGCGGGACTGCTGGTCACCCACGACGCACGCCACGCGGGCTGGGCGGATCGGGTGATCTTTCTCAGGGACGGCGGCATCGCCGACCAGACCGTCGCGGTGGGCGCCGCCGAATCGCTGCTCCAGGCAGAACGGTGAACGCCGGGAGCACCCGGGTGCTGCTACTGATGGGGTGGCGGACCGTACTCCAGAATCGGTTGCGAAGCCTGTTGATCCTTGCTCTCATCGGCTTCCCCGTCGTCGTGGTGACCCTGGCAGACGTCAGCGTCCGCAGCGAGGGCCTGAGCAGGGAGCAGAAGGCGGAATCGGCCCTGGGCAATGCCAGCGCCATCGTGAACTACACCGGCTACCGGGTGTTGCAGTCCCCCGACGGCGGATCGGCCAGCTTCGGCGACGCCGTACCGTTGCCGTCCTCCGGTCAACAGCCGGCACATTCGCCCACCTCCGCAGACATCCGCACGTTGCTGCCCGGTATCACCGAGGTGGCCGCCAAACGTTCGTCCAGTGTGGTGATCACCACCGACGCGGGCGCGCTGGCGACCAGCCTGGTCGGACTGGACCTGTCCGTCGCCGCTACCCGGCCGTCGGTGTCACTGACGCAGGGCCGGTGGGCCGCGAGTGCCGGCGAGGTAGATCTGCCGTCGGCCACCGCACGCACCGGTGGGTGGAAACTTGGCGACACGCTCACCATTCGGGACTCGGGGGCGCAGCTCAGAGTGGTCGGCATCCTCGACGATCCGTACGGCGGGTACGTCCGTGCGGCCTTCGTGTTGCCGGCGACCTTGGACCGGCTCGCCGGGGCGGTAGCCGGCCCGGATCCGGCTGCGGACGGCTGGATGATCGCCAGACCCGGCGGCGTGGGTTGGCGGGACGTACTCGCTCTGAACGACCATGGCTTCAGCGTGATTTCACGACAGGTCCTGCTGAACCCTCCGCACCGGGCGGACGTTCCCTTTTACCGATTGCAGGCAGGGACGTCCTTTCCCCGGACAGCGGCCCTGACCGTGGCGCTCGGCATCGGGCTGGCCGTCCTGCAGCTGGCGCTGCTCGCGGGTCCGGCCTTCGCGGTCAGCGCCAAACGCCGCCAGCGCGACATGGCGCTGTTGGCGGCGGTAGGCGGTGACCGTTCCACGATCCGCAGGTGCATGCTCGCCGAGAGTCTGGTCCTGGGTGCACTGGGCAGTGTCGCTGGCTGCGGAATCGGCGTGCTGGGCGCGGTAATCCTGCGGGCATGGCGCACCGGCGTGCACGGCCCGCTGCGCGTTCACCTCGCCGAACTGGGGCTCATCGCCGTCCTCGGCACTGTGTCCGCGATCGCTGGCGCGGTGGTGCCGGCGATGGCGGCCGCCAAGTTGGATGTGGTGGCTGCGCTGGGCGGCCGTCGCGGCAGCACGAAAGCCCCTTGGCGGTTGAGCATCGTCGGTTTCGCTGCCGGCGTGCTGGGCGGTTTCCTGGCACTGCTCGGGTTGATCAAGTCGCAGGTGCTCTTGGTCTTACCGGGCATCGGCCTCTGCGAGTTGGGTGTCATCGCCCTGACTCCGGGCCTGCTGGCCATGGTCGGCCGGTTGGCACCGCGGCTACCGGTTGCGACCCGAATCGCCCTGCGCGACGCCTCACGCAACCGGACTGCGGCAGTCCCCGCGCTCGCGGCGGTGCTGGCAGCCACCACCGCCGGCATCGCACTGGCGATCTACGCGCAGAGCGCCGATGTGGCGGCCCGGCACAACTACCGGGCGGAGCTGCCCCCGGATTCGCTGATGGTGTACCTCGATAACGCCAGCGGCTCCGTGGATCAGGCGACCGGCATCGTACGGCGGACACTGCCGGTGGACCGGATCGCGGTGATCGGTTCGAATGCCTGCCCGTCAGCCCCCGCCGCCGGTTCCACCTGTCGTACCGCCTACGTCGAACGACCGCTCGTGAACCAGTGCCCGGCCGCTACCTACTCACAGGTGGGCGGGCAGTCCCCGACCGGCACGCAGGACCCCCGCTGCTTCTCCATCAGCTCCAGCAGCCTGCCTCCGATCTCGATCGTCGAACCGGCCCAGCTGTCACTGCTCACCGGCAGCCAGGACGCCAAGGCCGAGCTCGCGCTGGCGCAGGGCAAGGTCGTCGTGAGTTCGCCGCTGGACCTGCTCGACGGCAAGGTGCAACTCACCGTTCAGCCCGCCAGCTCGTCGGAGGCGTCGGGACAGCCGGTCAGCTCACCGGAGGCGTCGGGACAGCCAGCCATCACGGTTGGCGGCATCGCGCTCGCCCATCCCTCGTCGTATTCGCCACCACTGGTGATGACTCCTGCCACCGCGGCCAGGTTGGACCTGGCGGTTGTGCGCGGTCCCGTCATCGCTCACCTCAGTCAGCCCGCAACCGAGCGGCAGAGCCAACGGCTGACCGCTGCGCTGCAGGACTACAGCCTGTCCGGCTACCTCGAGCACGGCTATGTGGGGCGCTATCAACAGGCGATCCTGATAGTCCTGGCCGCGGCGGTCGTGGTGGCGATGGGAGCCACCGCGCTGGCAACCGCCCTCGCGGTGGTCGACTCGCGACCGGATCTGGCCACGCTGTGGGCGGTCGGCGCCAGTCCGCAGGTCCGCCGCAGACTGAGCGTCGCGCGCGCCGCCGTCATCGGCGTGCTGGGAGTGCTGATGGGCACGGCGCTGGGGTTCATTCCGCCGATCATCATGATCGAGAACGAGCGCAGACGCAGCCGGTCGTTCTACGGCACCGCGTCGGCGGTCATCGACGCGCACCCGTTGGCCATCCCGTGGTGGCCCAACGTGCTGGGTACCGCAGTGCTTGTTCCGTTGGCAGCCATGTTCATCGCCGGCCTGATGACGCGGGCCCGCCCACCCTCGCGAACCTGAGCCGAGCGGGGAAGACTGGAGGAATACCGACTGGCCGTCGACAGTTGACAGGTATAGTTGCACACGCAACGATATTGGAGGAACCATCATGGCTGCTGTCACTGCAGACACCCTTACCCTGCCCCGCGTCAAGCCCGCCGGACTGGGCGATGTCGAGCGTCCGGTGCTCGCGATCAGCACAGCACCGGCCGGCCTCGAAGGCGAAGGATTCCCGGTACGGCGTGCGTTGGCCGGCGTGAACTACCAGTACCTCGACCCCTTCATCATGATGGACCAGATGGGTGAGGTCGACTATCCGGCCGGCGAGCCCAAGGGCACCAACTGGCACCCGCACCGCGGCTTCGAGACCGTCACGTACCTGATCGAGGGCCAGTTCATCCACTCCGACACCCATGGTGGCGGTGGCGTCATCACCGAGGGATCCACCCAGTGGATGACCGCCGGAGCCGGCCTTCTGCACATCGAGACCCCGCCCGAGAAGCTCGTGGAGGACGGCGGTCTGTTCCACGGTTTCCAGCTGTGGGTCAACCTGCCTGCCAAGGACAAGTTCCTCGCCCCCAAATACCAGGGCATCGAAGCCGCCAACATCACCCTGCTCGCCAGCCCGGACGGCGGTTCGCTGCTTCGGGTGATCGCCGGCGAGGTCGACGGCCACACCGGCCCCGGCTCGACCCACACTCCGATCACCGTCATCCACGCGACCGTGAACCCGGGCCAGCAACTCTCCCTGCCGTGGCAGCCTTCCTACAACGGGCTGGTCTATGTCATGGCGGGCTCCGGCACCGTAGGTCCCAAGAACGAACCGATCCACGCAGGCCAACTGGCTGTCCTGGGCGACGGCGACCGGATCACGGTCGCAGCCGACGCCAAGCAGGACAGCCGTACCGCGGCACTGGAAGTGATTCTGCTCGGCGGTGAACCGATCCGTGAGCCGATGGCCCACT
>JBBQFE010000350.1:0-4036 GCA_038321605.1 Mycobacteriales bacterium
TCAGGCATGACGGCAGGCGTGAAGGAATTGTTGTCAGACATGGTGGCTCCAGGAGCACTCGCTGGAGGAAGTCGCACAGCAGTGTGGGACTCGGACGGTCGACCTACGAAGGTGCGGGGCCGACTACTACGGTCCAGCGGCCGTGGTGTGGCCCTGTAACCGCTTTTAGGATACCGGCTGCCACGACGGGTTGTGACCACCACCACCTACTCGGCAGTAGCGCTGCACGTACCCCAGGGGTTGCTCAGCGGCGGCTGCGGCGCAGGTTTCGCACGATGAGCAGGGTCAGCAGCACCGCACCGCCGCCGAGCACGGCGATCCCGACCGGCGAGGTCAGCTTCTGGGTGGCCGACGCCTTGGCTTCGTCCATCAGGCGCGACGGAGCGAGCCGGTCGGCAAGCTGGTCCACAGACACTGCCAGTTGGTCGCGCGCCTGCTCGATCTCGGCCCGGATCACGTCCGCGCTGCGTTCGACCGCCACTGCGACCCCACTCTCGTTCGATGAATGCCGTGACCCGGCGCGCATCCACGCACACAGGTGTCGATCAGAGTAGCCAACGCCATCACCGGATACGGTGAGCGGTATGACTTCTCGACTCTCGGTCGGCGACGCCGCACCAGCTTTCACGCTGCCCGATGCGGCAGGCAACCAGGTTTCGCTGTCGGACTTCGCCGGCAAGCGGGTCATCGTGTACTTCTACCCGGCGGCCTCCACCCCGGGCTGCACCAAGCAGGCCTGCGACTTTCGTGACAGCCTCGATCGGCTGACCAGTGAGGGCTTCGTGGTGCTGGGGATCTCACCCGACCCGGCGGCGAAGCTCGTGAAGTTCCGCGACAACGAGGCGCTGACGTTTCCACTGCTCTCCGACGCCGATCGCTCGGTGATGACCGCCTACGGTGCATTCGGCGAGAAGAAGCTGTACGGAAAGACGGTGGTCGGCGTGATCCGCTCCACCTTCGTCATCGACGCCACCGGAAAGATCGAGCTGGCGCAGTATGCGGTCAAGGCGACCGGGCATGTGGCGAAGCTGCGCCGTGATCTCGGTCTGGACGACGCCGCCTGAGGCCTGTCGACGCCGGCCCCTAGAGGCAACGGGTCAGCTGTGCATGTCTTCGCGGGCGCCGCTGGGTGTCCACGTAAGGTGTGCAACGACAAATGGGGCCGTAGCCCAACGGCAGAGGCACACGGTTTAGGTCCGTGACAGTGGGGGTTCAAATCCCCCCGGCCCTACTCAGAACACCCTCCAATCCGATCGCCGGGCGGGTCCGAACCACCTGTGTCAGGCACCGGGCCAAGCCCGAACCCGGTTCTCCGGACACAGGTCAGGGAAATAAGTCCCTGCACTATCTGAAGGTCACCAGCCGTGATCAGACACTTGGAGGAGGTCGCATGCCCGAGTCTCGCCCAGCCACGGCCCAGCCGGGCACGACCCCCTCCCACGGTGTCGGCGCCGACGTCCGGGCGGCAATCGCACACCGCGTTGCGGCCCCGCGGTCCGGACGCTGATTACGATGACCAGTATGCGATCCGCGAAGGTTCCCTCGATCGGTCTGACAGCGGTCGAAGGCACCGGCTCAAGCTCCCGCGATGAGCTGGCAGACCTGCTCGCCGCATCCGCACGAGGTGACGAACGCGCGTTCGCCGATCTGTACGACCGGACCTCGTCCCGCGTCTACGGCATGGTGCTCCGGGTCATCCGGGACGCCGCCCAGGCCGCCGAGGTCACCCAGGACGTGTACCTCGAGGTCTGGCGCCAGTCGGCAAGGTTCGACCCGAGCCGTTCGGCAGTGATGCCGTGGCTGCTGATGATCGCTCATCGCCGGGCGGTCGACCGGGTTCGTTCCGCGCAGTCTGCAGTGGTCAGGGACAGCAAGTACGCAGAACTGAACACCGAACGGCCCTACGACAGCGTCAGCGAGCAGGTGCACTCCAGCCTCGAGGCGCAGCGCGTCCGCAAGGTGCTCGACGATTTGACCGAAGCGCAGCGAGAAGCTGTGAGCCTGGCCTACTTCGGTGGCTACACCCACAGCGAGGTGGCAGAGCTGCTGCACATTCCGTTGGGAACAGTGAAGACCCGGATCCGAGACGGTCTCATCCGGCTGAGAGACGCATTGGGGGTGACGTCATGAGCCCAGAGCTAGAGGTTCACGCAATGGCGGGCGCGTACGCCCTCGACGCCCTTGACAGGGAAGAGCGAGCAGCCTTCGAAGAACATCTTGCCGACTGCAGCGAATGCACGCTGGAAGTTCGCAGCATGCAGGACGCGGCCGCCGAGCTGAGTCACATCAGCACGGTGGCACCGCCGGCCGCACTGCGAGCCGACGTCCTCGGCGCGATCAGCCGGGTCCGACCGCTGCCGCCCATCACCGACAACGTGATCGCCCTGCGGCGGGCCCGGGTCGGTCGATCGGTGTGGCAGGTGATGGCTGCGGCCTGCGCGCTGATCGCCATCATCGCCGCCGGCTGGGGATACCAGCAGCACCAGGACGCCGGCAAACGCGCCACCGCGTCGGCCACCAGCGTCGATTCCGTGCTCAGCGCCCAGGACGCGATCGCCACCAGCGGCGACGTTGCCGGCGGGCATGCCACCATCGTGCTTTCCAAGAGCCAGCACCGGGCAGTACTGGTCGCGCACTCGCTGGCGTCGCCGGGCAAGGGCAAGACCTATCAGCTCTGGTTGATGTCGGCCGGTGGCACCAAGATCGTCTCGGCCGGCACCTTCTCACCCGACAGCAGCGGCAATGCACGAGCGACGGCATCTGCCGATCTGAGCAACACCTCGCAGATGGGTATCTCCATCGAACCGGCCGGCGGATCGGCACAGCCGACCCACGTCATCGCCGCGATGAACGTCTGACCCGACGCCCGGGCTAGGTTGGCGGGGTGGACATCGACCTCAACGCCGACCTGGGCGAGGGATTCGGCCGGTGGACGCTGGGTGACGACGAGGCGCTGCTGGATCTGATCACCAGCGCCAATGTCGCGTGCGGGTTCCACGCCGGGGATCCGATGATCATGCGTCGGGTCTGCGAGCAGGCAGTGGCCCGGGGAGTCGCGATCGGCGCCCAGGTCGGCTACCGCGACCTGGCCGGTTTCGGTAGGCGTCGCATGGACATCGCGCCGGCCGACCTCACTGCCGAGATCCTCTACCAGCTGGGCGCGCTGCAGGCCTTCGCGAAGGCAGCGGGAGACCGGGTGCGTTATCTGAAGCCGCATGGCGCTCTCTACAACACCGTCGCGCACGACGAGACACAGGCGGCGGCGATCGTTGCCGCGGTGCGGGCCTTCGATGCGTCCCTGCCCATCCTGGTGGCGGCCGACTCCGCGCTGGCCGGGATCGCAGCAACCAGCGGTGTGGGCGTGATCGGTGAGGCCTTCGCCGACCGCGGGTACCAACCCGATGCAACCCTGGTCCCGCGTGACCGATCCGGCGCGATGCTGGACGACGACGACCTGATCGCCCGGCGCGCGGTGACGATGGCGCGCACCGGACAGGTGACCGCAGTGGACGGCTAGACGCTGACGCTGCGGGTCCAATCGCTCTGCCTACATGGAGATTCGCCGGGTGCGGTGGCGCGAGCCCGATCCGTGCGAACCGCGCTCCTGGCAGCAGGGTTCACCCTGACCCGATTCGCGTGACGGCGCCGACGCGCCCCCCTCGACTGCCCTTTCGGCTGCTGCCGTACGGCGAGCGGGCGGTGTTGCTGGAGCTGCCGGCAGCCACGATGGTCACGGCGGTGCGCGAGGCGCTGCTGGCCCGCGCGCAGCCCGGCATCACGGGCGTGGTCGCGGGAGCGCGCACCCTGCTCATCGAACTGGACCCGGGGCAGCTCCTGCCGGCGAAGCTTTCGGCCGTGCTGAGCGCCGTGGCCACCGATGTGGTGGCCGCGGGCGCGGCCTCGAGGTGGTCGGACGGCAACCAGGTCGAACTTCGGGTGCGGTACGACGGCGCCGATCTCGCCTCGGTGGCAGAGCAGCTCGGAGTGCCGGTAGACACCGTCGTCGAACGCCACACCAACGCCGACTACGTCGTGC
>JBBQFE010000351.1:0-4028 GCA_038321605.1 Mycobacteriales bacterium
CGCCGCGTCACCGACCGCTCCGTCGGTGACGTACTCCAGGCCGTACAGCGCCGCGGCGCCCAGCGCCGCGACCGCGACGACCGGAGCCGCCACGGCGGCAACGGCAGCTGCACCGGCGACCTCCGCGGCAACTGCGCCGCCGGCGAGGGCTGCCCCCTCACCCAGGGCGCCGGCGCCGAGCATCCCGATTGCCTCGAGGCCACCGCCGGTAGCCGCGGCCTCGCCCGCCAGAGCCGTGGCCTCGGTCAAGCCTGCCCCGAGCGCCCCCGCGCCGGACGCAGTCTCCGCCACCACCGGCGCGACCTGGGCCGTGGCGGCGGCGACGCCGGCCACCTCGAGCGCCTCGCCACCCTGTTCGGCGTCGTAGTGCTGAGTTTCCGATTCGTAACTCTCGGTCATGATGACTCCTCGTCCGGCAGGGTGTGAACTGGTGCTAGCGAGGAGCGTGGCCCCCCGGCCGGTGATACCCGCCCGGTACCGTGGCGCCATGAGCAACGAGGCTGTCGAACATGCCGGTTTCAACACTCGGGCGATTCACGCCGGGCAGGAACCCGATGCGCTGACCGGCGCGGTGGCGGTGCCGATCTATCAGACCTCGACCTACAAACAGGACGGCGTCGGCGGGCTTCGTTCGGGTTACGAGTACTCCCGTAGCTCGAACCCGACCCGCACAGCGCTCGAGGAATGCCTGGCCGCGCTGGAGGGCGGAGCCCGCGGGCTCAGCTTCGCGTCTGGCCTCGCGGCCGAGGACACCGTGCTGAGGACCCTGTGCAAACCGGGCGATCACGTGCTGCTGCCCGACGACGCCTACGGCGGCACCTTTCGGCTGATCGCCCGCGTGCTGAGCCGGTGGGGGGTTCAGTACACGCCGGTCGCGATGCACGACCTGGCCGCCGTGACCGCCGCGGTGCAGGACAACACCACGGTGATCTGGGTCGAGACGCCGACGAACCCGCTGCTGAACATCGCCGACATCGGCGCCCTTTCCGAGACGGCAACGGCAGCCGGTGCCAAATTGGTCGTCGACAACACCTTCGCCTCGCCGTATCTGCAGCAGCCGCTGGCGCTCGGGGCCGACGTGGTACTGCACTCGACCACCAAGTACCTGGGCGGGCATTCAGATGTGGTGGGCGGAGCGGTGGTGGCACGCGAGTCCGAGGTGGCCGACGAGATCGCCTTTCACCAGAACGCCATGGGCGCCATCAGCGGCCCGTTCGACTCCTGGCTGGTGCTGCGGGGAATCAAGACGTTGGGCGTACGGATGGACCGCCACTGCGAGAATGCCGAGCAGGTGGTGGATTTTCTCACCGGCCACCCGGCGGTCAGCACGGTGCTCTACCCGGGCCTCGCCGGCCATCGGAACCACGATGTCGCCGCACGACAGATGAGCCGCTTCGGTGGCATGGTGTCGTTCCGGATGCGCGGCGGCGAGGAAGCCGCGTTGAAGGTGTGTGAGCTGACCCAGGTATTCACCCTCGGTGAATCGCTCGGTGGCGTCGAATCCCTGATCGAACACCCGGGACGGATGACCCATATGAGTGTTGCCGGATCACCATTGGAGGTGCCGGCAGACCTGATCCGTCTCAGCGTGGGTATCGAGAACATCGAGGATCTGCTGGGCGATCTCACTGCAGCACTGGCCTGACATGGTGGCCGCCGGTAAGTCGGCTGCCGAAGATGCTGGTTCCTCAGCTGATCGAGCTCGGATCGGCCGGCACGTCGACGGCGTGCTCGCGCAGCATCTCCAGGGATACCACCTGCAGCGCCAGCTCGTTGGTGGCGGCGAGTACCACCGGGCTGCCGTGACCGGCCAGATGCGCCTGTAACCATCGGCTGGCCACCACGCACCACCGGTCGCCCGGCTGCAGGCCGGCGAAGCCGTACTCCGGCCGTGGCGTGCTCAGGTCGTTGCCGATCTGCTGCTGGTAGCGCAGGAAGTCCGCGGTCACCACGGCGCAGATGGTGTGGCTGCCGAGGTCCTGGGGCCCTGAGGTGCAGCAGCCGTCGCGGAAGAATCCGGTCACCGGATCCAGACCGCATTCCTCCAGAACGCCACCGAGCACGTTACGTTCGCCGTGTGCAGGCTCGGTCATGGGTCGAGTCTGACAGCAGGGTGAGCGCGGCACCAGGATGAGCCCGGCACCAGGATGAGCCCGGACCACAATGAGTCCGCAGTCGCCGCTCTGCGCTAACCGGCCCGTGGCGTGACGGAGCTGTGCAGCTGGGCCGCACCTGGGCTGATCCCGCGCCATCCGCCGGGCAGGCCGAGCACCGCGATGCCAGCGGTGCTCAACTCGATGTCCGAGCCCGAAAGACTCGATGCCAGCTGGCTCAGCTCGGGGTTGTGGCCGACGAGCAATGCGGTCTGGACGTCATCACCGATCTCAGCGATCAGTTCGAGCAGTTCGTCCAGGGGTCGGGCATACAGTCGCCGGTCCCGCCAGCCCTCGGGGGCGTAGCCGAGTTCAACGCCCGCCAGCTCCCAGGTCTGGCGAGCCCGAAGTGCCGGTGAGGTGATCACCAGGTCCAGCCTGGCGAGGTGATCATGCAGCCAGCGTCCTGCCTCCGGAGCGTCTCGGGTGCCGCGTGGCGCGAGCGGCCGTTCCAGATCGGCCACCCCCTCGGGCCAGGCGGCCTTCGCATGGCGCAGGATGACCAGCGTTCTGGTGGCAGGCATGCCTGGCAGCGTATCCGTCGCCGGAGCTGCGGACGGATCAGCTGTGCCGCCGGATCTTGTTGCCGAGCCAGACCACTGGGTCGTACTTGCGGTCGGCCACCCGCTCCTTCATCGGGATCAGGGCGTTGTCGGTGATCTTGATGTGCTCGGGACAGACCTCGGTACAGCACTTGGTGATGTTGCACATGCCCAGTCCGAACTCGTCCTGCGCCTGCACCTGCCGGTCGAGCGCGTCGAGCGGATGCATGTCCAGTTCTGCGATCCGCATCAGGAATCTGGGACCGGCGAACGCGGACTTGTTCTCCTCATGGTCGCGGACCACGTGACAGGTGTCCTGGCAGAGGAAGCACTCGATGCACTTGCGGAACTCCTGCGAACGCTCCACGTCGACCTGTTGCATCCGGTACTCGCCGGGCGCCAGGCCGGGCGGCGGGGCGAAGGCCGGCACCTCACGGGCCTTCTGGTAGTTGAAGGACACATCGGTGACCAGGTCTCGGATGATCGGAAAGGCCCGCATGGGCGTGACCGTGATGATCTCGGCCTCGGTGAACGTCGACATCCGGGTCATGCACAGCAGCCGTGGCCTGCCGTTGATCTCCGCGCTGCACGATCCGCATTTGCCGGCCTTGCAGTTCCAGCGCACCGCCAGGTCCGAGGCCTGGGTCGCCTGCAAGCGGTGAATGATGTCCAGCACCACCTCGCCCTCGTTCACCTCGACAGTGAAGTCCTGCAGGTCACCGCCGTCGATGTCACCGCGCCACACCTTGAACTTCGCCTGATAACTCATGGTGGTCAGTGCCCTTCGGCGGTCGGGGGTTCGCCCGGCGGCAGCTCGTCGGTCGTCAGGTACTTGGCAAGCTCGTCCCGGTCGAACAGCGCCAGCAGATCCTCGCGAATCGAGGGGATCGGCTGCTCGACGACGTCGATGCCGTCGATGCCTTCGCCGGAGAACACCGCGGAGCAGATCAGGTTTCGCTGTCGCCACTGAGAGCTCATCCCCGGAAAGTCGTCCCGGGTATGCCCGCCGCGGCTTTCTTCTCGGATCAGGGCTGCCCGGGCCACGCATTCGCTGACGGCGACCATGTTCTGCAGGTCCAGGGCGAGGTGCCAGCCCGGGTTGAACTGACGGTGCCCCTCCACGCTCACCTTCCGTGCCCGCACCTTGAGGTCGGCCAGCGTGTCGAGCGCCTGCTGGACCTCCGAGGCCTTGCGGATGATGCCGACCAGATCGTTCATGGTCTGCTGCAGTTCCTGATGCAGCGTGTACGGGTTTTCGCCGTCCTCGGTGCGGAACGGGGCCAGGGCGCTGGCAGACGCGGCGGCCAGGCTCGACTCGGAGATCACCGGCCGG
>JBBQFE010000352.1:0-4027 GCA_038321605.1 Mycobacteriales bacterium
TTCGTCCACGGCCGGATGACCGCCGGCATGAAGCCGGCTCCCCTTGCCACTACTCCGGAAGCAGTAGGCCGGCTTGTCGTACGCGCCCTGGCCGGCCACCGCAATCTGGTCTGGGCTCCCAGCGCTCTCAGCCTGCTTGCCCCCGCCCTACATCTGGTCCCGCGACCGATATGGCGCCGACTCAAGACGTGAGCAACGTCCTGGTGCAGGACGACTCGCGAGGCAGCGGACTTAGTCGTCACCGGAGCACTGGCATGCCGCAACACCCCCCTTCCGCGGCCAAAGCTGACGCAGCTGAGGCGGTTGGTCCGGTCGCTGCGCCCGACGGTCACGGTGTGGTTTCACCAGAGGGTCGGCGTGATAGATGAGTCCGGTGGGACGGTGGCGGTCGAGGGACGCTTCCCCCGGCTCGCCGGGGAACCGATGCGCAGGCTGACCCGCTACCCCGGGAGCGCGGTGTCGTGGCAGAACGCGCTGCTACCGGGCGCCACAGCTTTCGTGGTGGACTACCGGCGAACGACACCGCAACAGAGCGCATACGGCTGGTCGCGTCGGTACGAGACCTCGCACCCTGAGGGTGCATCAGCGTCGGACGTCGCCCTGAACGAGTGCGACCGGTAGATCCAAGCGACGCCGCGGGTCCGCTTGTGGCGCGACCGCGCGTCGGGACGCTCTTCCCCGCCGTCGGCTAGCTGAGTGGATCGTGCGGCGAAGTGGGCTATCGCTGTTGTCGCGCTGCCCTCAAGAGAAGACGCAGGGGCGGGACGGCGGAAACTCAGCAGTCCAAGGCCGAGCAGGACGTCACCGGTGCGGGTCGCGGCACCGGTCGCGATAAGTGGCCGTGTCAGTCTCATTTGGCCCCACCGTGACGGTCTGATTTGGCCCCACCTTCGACACGCCGGGGCCTTGTTATGACGGTCTGATTTGGCCCCACCCCGAAGGCTCGTCGTGTTGTTGGCGGCGATCGGGAGGGGCCCAAAGTGGCGAGGTCGAAGGTGGAGTTGTTCGAGGCGATCCGGCGTGATGAGCGGTTGGAGCAGCTATCGATCAGGGGGTTGGCTGACAGGCACGGGGTGCATCGCCGGACGGTCCGGCAGGCGTTGGGCAGCGCGGTCCCGCCGGAGCGGAAGACCCCGGCGCGGGTGGCTCCGAAGCTGGATCCGGCGAAGGCCTTCATCGACGGGATGCTGACCGAGGACCTGACCGCACCGCGCAAGCAGCGCCACACGGCCCGCCGGGTCCTGGCTCGGCTGGTTGAGGAGCACAAGCTCACGGACCTGACGTATTCGGCGGTCAGGGACTACGTCGCGAAACGTCGCCCGGAGATCCTGGCCGCCGCCGGGAAGGCCCTGGAGCAGGCGTGCGTCCCGCAGACCCATGAGCCGGGCGCGGAGGCGGAGGTCGATTTCGCGGACCTGTGGATCGACCTGGCGGGGGTCCGCACCAAGTGCCATCTGTTCACGCTGCGTCTGTCGTTCTCGGGCAAGGCCGTGCATCGGGCCTACTCCACCCAGGGCCAGGAGGCGTTCCTGGAAGGCCACCAGCAGGCCTTTGAGGTCTTCGGAGGTACCCCGATGTTCCATATCCGCTACGACAACCTCAAGAGCGCGGTGTCACGGGTGCTGTTCGGCCGCACCCGCACCGAGTCGGCTCGCTGGGTCAGCTTCCGGTCGCACTACGGGTTCGATTCCTTCTACTGCCACCCCGGTGTCGAGGGCGCCCACGAGAAGGGCGGGGTGGAAGGTGAGGGCGGCCGGTTCCGCCGCAACCACCTGGTCCCGGTCCCCAAGGTCGACACGATGGCCGAGCTCAATGAGCGGCTCACGGCCTACGACCTCGCCGATGACGCCCGCCGGATCGGCAATCGGACTGTGAGCGTCGGGGAGCATTTCAGGTTCGAGCAGTCCCTGCTGCGGCCGCTACCGATCGAGGTGTTCGAGACCGGGCTGCTGCTGACCCCCAGGGTTGACAGGTATGCGCGGGTGATCGTGCGGCAGTGTCACTACTCGGTGCCGGCGCGGTTGATCGGTCATCGGATCCGTGTCCTGCTGCGCGCTTCGGAGCTGCTCGCCTTCGATGGCCGCACCCCGGTCGCCCGGCACGAACGCTCCAGCGTGCGGGGCAGCGAGACCTTGCTGCTGGATCACTACCTCGAGGTGCTCGTCCGCAAGCCTGGTGCGCTGCGCGGTGCCACCGCGCTGGTCCAAGCCAGAGCAGCCGGGACGTTCACCAGCGCTCACGAGGCGTTCTGGGCCGCGGCCCGCACAGCGCATGGCGACAGCGGTGGGACGCGGGCGCTGGTGGAAGTGCTGCTGCAGCACCGTCACCACGAGCACGGTGACGTCGTCGCTGGCATCACCGCCGCGCTGACGGTCGGGGCCGTGAGCCCTGACGTGGTGGCCGTTGAGACCCGCAAGCACCAGGCCCACAGAACCCGAGCAGACCACGGCGACCAGGTCGTGGTGAGCCTGGACCAGCGCCGGCTCGTTGAGGCCACCGACCAGCTCCCGCTCGACCTACGACCACTGCCCTGCGTGGACGTCTACGACAACCTGCTCACCGGAACGAGGGACCTATGACCACCAGCACCACCCCAGCCAGCACCGCCCCAGCCAGGACCGCCCCAGCCACCGGCCCGGCCGGCCGGACCCGCCCGACGGTCGGTGGCCGGCAACCCAGCGAGCAGGCCATCGACGCGGCGATCGACAGCGCCACCCGGCTGCTGCGGCTGCCGACCTTCCGCGACCGCTACGTCGAGATCGCCGACGCCGCCGGACGCGAGCAGCTGTCCTACCGAGCGTTCCTGTCCGAACTGCTGCTCGCCGAGTGCGACGACAGGGAGGAGCGCCGGGCCGCCCGCCGGGTCCACGAAGCCGGCTTCCCCCGACCCAAGACCCTCGCGGACTTCGACTTCACAGCGAACACCGCGATCAACCCGGCGACCATCAACACCCTCGCCGGCTGCGGGTGGGTCAGCAAAGGCCAGTCCCTGTGCTTGATCGGCGACAGCGGCACCGGCAAGAGCCACTGTGAGACTCCCAGGCGGGTGCTCATGCGAGTGAGGACCGCCGGGTCGGCACCCGGTCGAGGTTGACCCGAAGCGAGTCACTGGCCGCACCCGCGTGCCTTCGGCTTGGATCTGTCGCCCCGGTCGGGCACCACGACCTGGTCCGCGACACGCTCGCACGACACCTGCCGGTGCGGCCTGACAGTCCGGGCCGCTGGCAGGGTCGGTGCCGGTAGCACAGCTGACCCGAAAGTCTCATTGGCCCGCCGGAACGGGGTGCCTTTGCGTTGGATCTGTCGCTGTTGCTGCCGGCACCGGCCCGGCCCACCTCTTGCTGGCCTGATCAGAAGCCTGGCCGGTCTTCGGGCCGTGCCTCATCACAGTCCTGCCGCGCGGTGACCGCTATCCGGGCCGGTGCCGTCCACGGCCGACCTTCGACAGGAGCAACCGCATGCCCATGCTGACAGGAAATGTCGACGCCGTCATCGGTGTCGACACCCACCGCGACACCCACACCGTTGCTGTCGTCGACCCCACCGGCGGGGTGCTGGCCACGATCGAGCTGGCGATCGACGCGTTCGGCTACCGGCGGATGCTGGCGTTCGCCGTCCAGCACGCCCCCGGCCGGCGGGTCTGGGCGATCGAGGGGACCGGCAGCTTCGGCGCCGGGTTGACCACCTACCTGCTGGAGAAGGCGGAGTGGGTCGCCGAGCTGGACCGGCCGGCGCGACGAGCCCGCCGCGACGGCGCGAAGACCGACGAGCTAGACGCGGTCCGGGCCGCCCGGGAGGCGCTGTCCCGCGAGCACCTCGCTCAGCCACGCCAACGAGGTGACCGCGAAGCCATGAGGGTGCTGCTCACCACCCGGGCCGGCACCGTCGTGGCCCGCACCAAGGCCATCTGCCAGCTCAAAGCCCTGATCGTCGGCGCCCCCGAGTCCCTGCGCGAGCAGCTCCGCCGTGGCAGCACCGACCAGCAGCTGGACCGCTGCGCCCGGCTGCGCACCATGCCCTCTCATAG
>JBBQFE010000353.1:0-4012 GCA_038321605.1 Mycobacteriales bacterium
GGCTGGCAGATGACGGCACCGGGCTGGCTGGAGTGGACGCTGGCCGCCCTGATGGTCGCGGTCGCCCTCTTCCACGTCGGCCGGCTACCTGTCTGGCACCGGAAACGGCAGCCGAGGCGGCTCCTGTGCGACGTGGAGGTGTCGCACGCGCTGACCGGCACCGTGATGGCGCTGATGCTCGCCGGGTCGATGGCGCCGGTGGACGGCGCCCGGCTGGCGCTGGTGTTCGCCGTGCCGACCTGGTGGTTCCTGTCCAGAGCCGTTCACGAGTATCTCGTGGCGGGACCGGGACAGCGGGCCGGCGCCCTGGCTGGTCAGGTGATCGGCAGCGCCGGGATGGTCTACATGCTCGTGATGATGCAGCGGACCGGGCACGGTTCGGCGGCCGGTGCGATGCACATGCATGCCGGTGCAATGGACTGGGCGGGTTCGGCCGCCGCCGTTCGCGGCATGCTCATCGTGGGCACGGTCGCGACAGCGGTGTGGACGGCCCGAAGCATTCGGCTGCCGCGCCTTGAAGCCGTTGACGGCGGCGATGCGATGAGACGGTCCGCGCTCACGGTGGGCTGTCAGGTCGCTATGAACGCCACCACCGTGTACATGCTCATCTCGCTGTGAGGGTGCAGCCGATCTGGCCGTGCAGCCGATCTGGCCGTGCCGCGCCGTGCCTCAGCGCGGGCTGGTCCAGGCGCCGAGGGTTGCCGCCTCGGCGAGTTCGTCGGCGACGCGGCCGGTGTCCTCGGTGATCAGGGCGGTGGTGACCCGCAGGTGCGGACCGTCGCCGCTCAGCACCGCGAACGGCCTTCCGGCGGCGGCTCCGATGCCGCGGCTGGCCAGTCGGACCAGCGCGGCAGCCTCATCCACGACCGGCAGCCAGATGTTCAGACCGTCCTGCCCGGCAACGGTGATGCCGCGAGCCTGCAGCACCCCGACCACGTCGTTCCTGCGCTGGGCGTAGGCCAGTCGTGCGTGCTCGACGGTGGTGCGCGAACGCGCGTGGGTGAGCAGATCCAGCAGCAACGACTGGAGCAACCTGCTCGTCCAGCCCTGTCCCAGAAAGCGGCGCTGGGTCAGCGCCTCGATGTGCTCGGCTGAGCCACTGACCGCGGCCAGCCGCAGGTCGGGGCCGTGGGATTTCGAGAAACTCCTGATGTGCACCGTCTGCTCCGGCAGCATCGAGCCCAGGCTCACCGCCGGAGTAAAGGCCACCGCACCAGCGGAATCGTCCTCGACGACCAGCACGTCACGGCCCGCGAGCAGGTCACCGAGTTGCCGCGCCCGCCTGCTGGACATGGACACCCCTGTCGGGTTCTGGGCACGTGGCTGCAGGAAGACCGCGCGGACGTCGGACTGCAGCGCCTCGGCCAAACCTTCGACCTCGAGCCCCTCGGCGTCGAGCCGGACCCCGACCACCCGCATCCCCGCGGCCTCGAGCAGATCGAGCAACGGCGGAAAGCACGGATGCTCCACCACCACCCGGTCACCGAACTGGAGCAGCACCGCGGCGACCTGGTCCAGGGCATCCATCGCGCCATCAAGGATGGTGAATGCCGTTGCACGATAAGGCCAATCCGCGCGCAGCACCTCGATCAGGCCGCCCAGTACCGGATCGTCTAGGTAGTTGCTGGGGCTGTTCGTCGTCTCGAGGCGCTGCAGGGCAGGCGCGAGATCGGGCAGCAGCGCGGGGTCGGGCACACCCCCGGAGAGGTCCAGGGCGAACGAGGTCTGCCGCTCCAGGGCGCGGCGGTACCGGTTGGGTCCGGCCGGTGCCCGCCTGGCGACGGTGGTACCGCGTCGCCCATCGGTCCGGATCGCACCTGCGCGCGCCAACAGGGCCCACGCGGCGCTCACGGTGGCCGGCGACATCCGCAGCTCCGCTGCCACCGCGCGGATGGGCGGCAGCCGATCCCCCTCGGCCAGGGCACCGTCCCGGATGGCAGCGCTGACGGCGTCCGCCAGGCCCCTGCCGGTGCGGTCCTTCAGTCGCGTCATCACCCCAGCGATCATCTTTGTACTATAGCATTATGTTGGTTGTATCGAGTACAAAACTGACGTAATCTCGACCCATGACGACACGCATCTCGCACTGGATCGACGGCTCGCTCACGCCTGGCACCTCTGGCAACCTCAGCCCGGTGTTCAACCCGGCCACGGGGATCCAGACCGGCGAGGTCGAGCTCGCCAGCGCCGCGGAGGTCGATGCGGCGGTGGCCAAGGCCAAGGCAGCATCGGTGCAGTGGCGGTCGGCGTCGCTCTCCAAGCGCGCGGCGGTGCTCTTCGCCTTCCGCGAGTTGCTGCACGCCAAGACCGACGAGCTGGCCGCCATCGTGACCGCGGAGCACGGCAAGGTGCTGTCGGACGCCGTCGGTGAGATCTCCCGGGGGCTGGAGAACGTCGAATATGCCACCGGGGTACCGAACCTGCTCAAGGGCGGCTTCTCCGAGCAGGCCGCGACCGGTGTCGATGTGTACTCGATCCGGCAACCCCTGGGTGTGGTCGCCGGCATCACCCCGTTCAACTTTCCGGTGATGGTCCCGCTCTGGATGTGCGCCAACGCGATCGCCACCGGCAACTCGTTCGTCCTCAAGCCGAGCGAGAAGGACCCGTCGGCCGCGCTGTTCCTCGCCCAGATGTGGGCCGACGCCGGGTTGCCCGCAGGAGTGTTCACCGTCCTGCAGGGTGACAAGGTTGCTGTCGACGCACTGCTCACCCATCCTGACGTCGCGGCCGTGAGCTTCGTGGGCTCCACCCCGATCGCGCGCTACATCTACGAGACGGGCACCGCGCACGGTAAGCGGGTGCAGGCACTGGGCGGCGCCAAGAACCACATGGTGGTGCTGCCAGACGCAGACATCGAGATGGCAGCCGACGCCGCGGTGTCCGCGGCCTACGGTGCCGCCGGCGAACGCTGCATGGCGGTATCGGTCGCTGTGGCCGTCGGCGGTGTGGGCGACGCCCTGGTCGACGCCATCGCCGCCCGGCTGCCCAAGTTGACGATCGGCAACGGCGCTGACCCGGACACCGACATGGGCCCGCTGATCACCGCCGAGCACCGTGACAAGGTCGCCGGTTACATCGCGGCGGGTGCCGAGTCAGGCGCGACAGTGGTCGTCGACGGTCGACCGGGCTTCGGTGCCGACGTCCCCACCGAGGGATTCTTCCTGGGCACCACACTGCTCGACCACGTGAGCACCGACATGTCCGTCTACACCGACGAGATCTTCGGGCCGGTCCTGGCCGTGGTGCGCGCGGACAGCTACGACGAGGCGCTGGCGGTGATCAACGCCAACCAGGTCGCCAACGGCACCGCGATCTTCACCCGCGACGGCGGTGTGGCCCGACAGTTCCAGTTCGACGTCGAGGTGGGCATGGTCGGCATCAACGTCCCGATCCCTGTGCCGGTCGCGTACTACTCCTTCGGGGGTTGGAAGAGTTCGCTGTTCGGCGACAGCCACATGTACGGCCCCGAGGGCATCAACTTCTACACCCGCGGCAAGGTCGTGACCTCGCGCTGGCCGGACCCCGCCACCTCGACCGTCGACCTCGGCTTTCCGCGTACCCGGTAACAGCGGTGGCTCTCCCGACGAAGAAGACCCCGGCCCGCTCGGTGAGTTCCGCCGCGGTCGCCAGCCTGGCCGATGCCGAACCCAAGGCGTACTGGCTCGACAGTGCCGAACGGCCGGCGTCCCGCCCACCGCTGGACTCGGATCTGACCACCGACCTGGCCATCGTCGGCGGCGGCTTCTCCGGGCTGTGGACCGCCGTGCTGGCGAAGGAACGCAACCCCGAGCGCGACGTCGTCCTGATCGAGGGCGACCGCATCGGCTGGGCCGCCTCAGGTCGCAACGGCGGGTTCTGTTCTGCGAGCCTCACCCATGGGCGAGACAACGGCGCCCAGCGCTTTCCCGATGAGATCGACCGTCTCGAGACGCTGGGCCTGGAAAATCTCGATCAGATCGAGGACTCGATCCGCCGGTACTCCATCGACTGCGGCTTCGAGCGGACCGGGACG
>JBBQFE010000354.1:0-4009 GCA_038321605.1 Mycobacteriales bacterium
AGGCATATACAAGCCTTTCTCTATCGGTAATGGTGGAACCCTGTCGGCGTTCGATAATGCAGAATGCGAAAAGGGGTTGACCACCCGCCATGAGTGGACTGATTCGGCGAGGGCCTGCGATGGCACTGCTCGCCGGCGTCCTAGCCGTCGTCCTCGGCGCTCCCGTTGCGTCGGCCCCCGCCCAGGTGCAGCCGAGCTGGCCGCAGTTCGGCTACGGGGCCAATCACCAGGGCTTCAATCCCTCCGAGGACAGGCTTTCCCCCGTTAACGTCTCCGCCCTCGTCAAGAAGTGGTCCTACCCGACGGGGGCTTCCGTGGACTCCGCGCCCGCGGTGGTCGACGGAGTTGCCTATTTCGGATCGACGAACAACAACCAGGTCTGCGCGCTCAATGCCGCTGATGGCACTAAGCGCTGGTGCCGTAACACCGGACTCCGGATGGGCGCCCCGGCCTATGCCGGCGGGGTCTTGTACGTCCCTTCGTACTTCGGCCAGGTGATCGCGCTCAGGGCCAGCGACGGCAGCGTGCTTTGGCGCTTCACGGCGGGCGACTTCATCGAGTTTTCCACGACAGCCGTGGTCGACGGCGTCGTCTACTTCGGCTCCGATGACTACTACCTCTACGCCGTCAACGCCAGAACCGGCCGGCTGAAGTGGCGCTTCAACACCGGGTACATGGAGTGGGGTGCACCCACCGTCGCCCATGGGATTGTGTACGCGGCCGGTGACAACAACACCCTGTGGGCGCTCGACACCCGTGACGGCTCGGTGCGATGGATCCACCACTTCGGCTGCTGCGTAAGCCCCGGCGCCAAGCCCGCCGTCGCGAACGGGGTCCTCTATCTGGGAGCCCATCCTGGCATTGTGGCGTTCAACGCCGTCACGGGCGCGGAGCTCTGGGACCGGTCCATCGACAGCCCCTGGACGTCCTCGCCAGTGGTCGTCGACGGCTCGGTCTTCCTCGGGGCCAGCAACGGCAGCCTGTACGCCTTCGGCCTGCGTTAGCGGACGGCACCCGGCAGCACTCGCCGCGAGCTACCTGGTCAGTGCAACCTTGAGCGCACCAGTCTCCGCGGAACGGGCGAAAACGTCGTAGGCGTCGATGATTTCCCCGAGTTCGAAGCGGTGGGTGACGAACTTCTGAGGTGTCAGCTGCCCGGAACGGACCAGCTTCAGCAGCGTAGGTGTCGACCAGGTGTCGACCAGGCCCGTGGTGATGGTGACGTTGCGGGTCCAGATGTCTTCCAGGTGCAGGGTCGCCGGCTCGCCGTGCACGCCAACATTCGCGACGTGACCGCCAGGACGTATCAGGCGGCAGCACATCTCGAAAGTGGCGGGGATACCCACTGCTTCGATGGCCACGTCGGCACCCAGCCCATCAGTGATGCTGGCGAGGTGTTCCACCGCATCCTCGCGGGACGGGTTGATGGTGACGTCGGCTCCGAACCGCTTCGCGGCTTCCAGTCGAGCATCAGCAAGGTCGATCGCGACAATGTGCGCCGGGCCGTAGAGCTGGGCGGCAAGGATCGCTGACAGCCCGATGGGGCCGGCACCGACGACGGCGACGGTGTCACCCGGGTGCACCTGGCCGTTGATCACGCCAACCTCATAGGCAGTCGGGAGGATGTCGGCGAGCATCAGTACAGCCTCATCGTCCATCCCGGCGGGCACAACGTAAGTGGAGGTGTCAGCGAAGGGAACTCGCACGTATTCAGCCTGGGTGCCGTCGATCTTGTAGCCGAGGATCCAGCCACCACCACCCAGGCACTGCCCGAAGACTCCTTCACGGCAGTAGCGACAGCGTCCGCAGGCACTGACGCAGGAGACCAATACCCGGTCGCCCGGCGCGATGGAGGTGACTGCCTTACCCACCGCCTCCACCGTGCCCACGGCCTCATGGCCGAGAACGCGTCCGTCCGGGGTGTCCGGCAAATCACCCTTGAGAATATGAAGATCGGTGCCACAGATGGTGGTCATGTCGACTCTGACAATGGCATCCGTCTCATCGACAATCCGCGGATCCGGAACGGTGTCCCAGCTCTTATTGCCGGGACCGTGATAGACGAGAGCCTTCATGAAGACCTCCAAGTGGAAGGGCTTCGACACTGTCACTTCCCCCGCCGTGCCGCCAGTGCCGAAAGTCCTCCGTGTCGTCCCCGCAGGGGTCAGCGCCGGCATTGTGTGAGTGCCACCGAGACCGCTTTTCAACAGGCAGCGATGGCAGCGCCTTGTCTTCAGAGCTCGATCTGAAAACCCATCACGACGGTGCTCGCTTCAGGTAGGTGAAAATAGGACGCGGGGCTTGCCGCGTTGTGCGCCATGACAATGAAAAGTCGCTTGCGCCAGCCCGCCATGGCATGGTCGGTCCCCGGTTGAATGCTGATTCTGGAAAGGAAATAGAAGGCTGATTCCGGGTCGATGTCCAAGGTCGCAACCCTCTGACCGTCGGCCTTGCACGCGGCACGAAGGATCTCCGGGATGTCCTGGAGGTCCTGGAAGCCGGCTCGCGCGGTGATGTGGAGGATGCCATCCTGCGGATCGCCCAGGTGATCGAGGGTCAGGCGATCGGCAGCCGGGATGTGGGGCACCGTCTCCGGTTGCACGGTCACGATGATTACCTGCTGATGGAGTACCCGGTTGTAGGCGAGGTTGGCGCGCAGCGCCAGCGGCGTCGTGTCCTTGGAGAGGTGCGGGAAGACCGCCGTCCCGGGGACCCGCGTGAGCTCACGTGCGTGCACGTCGTCGAGGAAGTCGGTGAGCGGGCCTTCGAGCTTCAGCCGGCGCGCGGTGACGATCTCGCGTCCGCGCTGCCAGGTCGTCATGATCAGGAAGAGAATCGTGGCGATGGACAGTGGCAGCCAGCCACCGTGCACGACCTTGGTCAGGTTCGCGGCAAAGAAGACAATTTCCACGCCGCCGACGACGACCCCGAACAGAAGCAATTTCCAGCGCGGCCAATTCCACGAGGCACGCGCCACGATCAAGAACAGTCCCGTGGTGATGATCAGGGTTCCGGTGACGGCTACGCCGTAGGCCGTGGCCAACCGGTTGGACGATCGGAACCCGAACATCAGGAGCAGGACTCCGGCGAATAGCAGCCAATTAATAGCTGGTACGTAGATCTGTCCGCTCTCGCGGGTAGACGTCTGACGGACGGTCAGGTGCGGCAGAAAGCCGAGCCGGACGGCTTGCCGCGACACCGAGAAAGCCCCTGAGATGACGGCCTGCGACGCGATCACGGTGGCGAACGTCGCTAGAAACACGAGCGGCAGCCGGAACCAGGTGGGTGCCAGCAGGTAGAACGGATTCCGTATCGCGGTCGGCTGGTGCAGGATCAGCGCGCCCTGCCCCAGGTAATTGAGCGTCAGTGCCGGGAAGACGAGGAAAAACCAGGCGCGGCGGATGGGCGGCCGTCCGAAGTGGCCCATGTCCGCGTAGAGCGCTTCGGCTCCGGTGATCACGAGGACCACCGCGCCCATCGCGATGAACGTGGAGTAGGGATGGGCCGCGACGAAGCTGACGATGTACGTCGGCGACAGCCCCCGCAGGATTCCCGGGTGTGCCGCGATCTGCGGCAGGCCCATCACCGCTATGGTCACGAACCAGACGATCATCACCGGTCCGAATACGCGCCCGATGCGGTGAGTCCCCCAGCGCTGCGTCACGAAGAGCACGGTCAAGATGACGGCACCGATCGGCAACACCGCATGGCTCAGGCTGTGATCGACGATCTTGAGACCTTCGACCGCCGACAGCACCGAAATCGCGGGAGTGATGACGCTGTCTCCGTAGAAAAGCGAGGCGCCGAACACCCCGAGCAAGAGCAGCATTGCGGTGCGCCGACCTTTGCCGCCGGACAGCCGTTGAAGCAGGGCCGCCAGGGCCAACACCCCGCCTTCGCCCTCGTTGTCGGCCCGCATGACGAACATCAGGTACTTCACCGAAACCACGACGGTGATCGACCAGAACACCAGCGAGATCACGCCGTAGACATCTCCGGTGCTGGGGTG
>JBBQFE010000355.1:0-3987 GCA_038321605.1 Mycobacteriales bacterium
GGCGCTTACTCCGGGCGCCTACTCGCGGCGCTTGCGGATCGCCGGCAGCGCCAGCAGCAGCGCGATGGCGCACGCCATCAGCAGGGTTCCGATCACCAGCGCGACCAGATGCACGGTGCCGTGGGTCTTGGTCAACAGGAATCCGATGGCCACCAGCAGCACGCCCAGCACGGCCGTGACCAGGGTGCGGCGACCGTCATCGGCCGGTGGAGTGGTCATGCCGCCAGCGTGCCACACCGGCCTCAGAACCCCAGTACGTCGGTTACCTCGGCCGAGAGCTGGGCCAGATCCCGGGCAGCGGTAGCCGGCAGGCCGTCCGCCGTGACCAGCTCGAGGTAGGCCTTGCACTTGGGCTCTGTCCCGGACGGCCGCACGACCACTCGGCCACCGTCCCACCGCAGGATGACCACGTCGTTGTCGGGCGCGAGGTCGGTGACCTGAACCGGCCTGCCCAGCAGTTCTCGCGGCGGGTTGTCACGGACTCGTCGCATCGCATCGCTGATCAGGGTCAGGTCCGCCACCCGCCAGGACAGCTGGCTGGTGGTGAACAGGCCGAACTCCTCGGCTAGCTCTGCCAGCCGCTGCGGCAGGGACGAGCCGCGGGCAGCCAGCGACGCGGCCATCTCGGCGATCATCAGAGCAGCGGAGACACCGTCCTTGTCGCGCACCAGCGACGGCGCGACCGCGTAGCCCAGTGCCTCCTCGTAGCCGTACACGAGATCAGGTGCGGCGCGCGAGATCCACTTGAAGCCGGTGAGTGTCTCGGCGAACCCGAAGCCGCGGCGGGCCGCCATCCGCGACAGCAGCTGCGACGAGACGATGGTGGTGGCGTAGGTCCCCTGTACTCCTCGGGTCATGAGCCAGTCTGCGAGCAGGACACCGAGCTCGTCGCCGCGCAGCATGCGCCAGGTCGGCCGGGCAGGACCGGCGCTCCGGGCGGGATCACCAGAACCGGCGGGATCGGCCGGACCCGGGAAGGGCACTCCCACCGCGCAGCGGTCAGCGTCCGGATCGTTGGCGATGATCAGGTCGGCGTCCGAGCGGCGCGCCAGCGCCAGGGCCAGGTCCATCGCGCCGGGTTCCTCCGGATTGGGAAAGGCGACCGTCGGAAAATCCGGGTCCGGCTCGGCCTGTTCGGAGACCTCGATCGGTGCCGGGAAGCCCGCCGCTGCAAAGACTCTCCGGATCACCGACGAGCCGACGCCGTGCATGGCGGTGTGCACGATGCGCAGATCACGGGGGCCGCCGGCCGCGATGAGTCCGGTAACCGCGGCCACGTAGTCGTCCACGATCGACTCGTCCTGCACCGTGTAGGTGTCTGCCCTCCTGACGGACCTCACCGAGGTAACCGCCCGGATCCGGGCCTCGATCTCGCTGTCCGCCGGTGGCACGATCTGTGCCCCGTCCGCCGCATAGACCTTGTAGCCGTTGTCCTGTGGGGGATTGTGCGAAGCGGTCACCATCACGCCCGCCGCCGCACCCAGGTGCTGCACCGCGTAGGCCAGCAACGGGGTCGGCAGCAGCGCCGGCATCAGTCTGGCGTCGAAGCCGGCCGCCGCGAAGACGGCCGCGGAGTCCTCGGCGAACCGCTTCGATCCGTGCCGGCCGTCGTAGCCGATCACGACGATTGCGCCGGCTGTGCCCTGTGCCGTCAGGTGCGCCGCGAGACCGGCCGCCGCTCGGCGGACCACTGCGACGTTCATGCCGTTCGGCCCGGCGCGCAAGGGTCCGCGCAGGCCGGCGGTGCCGAAACGCAGCGGCCCCGAGAACCGGTCTGCGAGCTCGGCGCTCGCCGTCGGATCCCCGGCGCGGGCACGTTCGAGCAGCGCACTCAGGTCGTGATCGACCTGCTGCCCGGCGTCTTCGGCGATCCAGGCGTCTTCGGCGATCCAGGCCTCGACCTCGTCGATGAGCTCCGCGGCGGGGGCGTTCACAGTCGCGAGATCAGCTCGCCGAGCAGGCCGCCGGCCCTGGTTGCCGCTGCCTTGCCTGCCGCCAGCACCTCGGCATGGTCGAGCTTCTCGCCGGTGATCCCCGCGGCGAGATTGGTGACCAGCGAGATGCCGAGCACCTCTGAACCCTCGGCATGCGCAGCGATGGCCTCCAGTGCGGTCGACATGCCCACCAGATCCGCCCCCATCGTCCTGGCCATCCTTACCTCGGCAGGGGTCTCGTACTGCGGCCCCGGGAACTGCGCGTAGACGCCTTCGGCCAGGCTCGGATCGATCTCGCGCATCAGGGCGCGCAGCCGGGCCGAGTAGAGGTCGGTGAGATCGATGAACCTGGCGCCGACGAGCGGCGTCGCCCAGGTCAGGTTGAGGTGGTCCGAGATGAGAACCGGGTCGCCGACGTTCATGTCGGCCCGCAGCCCACCGCACCCGTTGGTCAGCACCGTCACCGAGCAACCGGCCGCAGCACCGACGCGCACGCCGTGCGCCACCGCCTGCACATCGCGGGACTCGTAGTAGTGGGTGCGGCCGAGAAAGGCCAACACCCGCTTGCCATCGACCTGCAGCGACCGGATGGTGCCGGCATGTCCCGCCACCGCCGGCGGCAGGAAGCCAGGCAGCTCGGTGTTGGCAAACTCCTGGTAGTCGCCGGCCATCGCATCGACGGCGGGCACCCAGCCAGATCCGAGCACCAGAGCGACGTCATGCCGGGCGGCACCGGTCTTCTCGGCCAGGACGGCGGCCGCGGCGCGCGCAGCCTCCATCGGATCGGTCACGGGCGCTGGGTGAGCTGAGGTGCTGGTCACAGCGCCAGAGCCTAGTCGGACGTCCCAGCGGTGGGCGGTTCCGGTGACAGACGCCGCCACTGCGCGACCTTGGGAATCCGGCCGTCCCCGCTGGATCGGCCGGTCAGCCGACGCTGGACCCAGGGAACCACGAAGTCCCGGTAGTACTGGGTATTTTCGCGCAGGCTTCGCCGAACGTCGGTGGTGGCCGCAGGCTCCAGCCAGCCCGCCCGGTCAGGCAGCCCCAGCACCCCGAGCAGCCGGCCTGCCACCCGGCGGTGCCCGGCGCTGTTGAGGTGCAGCCGATCCACCGACCAGTACACCGAGCGCCGCAGCTCCTCGTCGGACCAGTTGTCGACGTAGGTGACGCCGTGTGCCGAGCACAGTCGGGTCACCGCGGCCGCCAGTTCGTTGCCGCGGCGGTGGATGACCTTGCCGAAGGGCAGATGGGCGCTCGGGTCCGCTCCGCTCAGGATGATCAGCCGGACGCCGCTGTCGCTGCAGAGCCCGATCGCCCGTTCGAGCAGCGCCACCAGCTCGGCGGGGTCCGCACCTGGCCGCATGATGTCGTTCCCGCCACCGTTGAGGCTGACCAGGTCTGGTTGGAGCGCGAGGGCGGCCGGCAACTGATCCACCACGATCGGTGCCAGCAACCGACCCCTGATCGCCAGGTTCAGGTAATCCACCGGCTCAGCCAGGCCCGTCGCCAGGCCCTCGGCGACCAGGTCTGCCCAGCCACGGTCCGTCCCGTCCGGTCGTTCATCCCCGAGGCCCTCGGTGAAGCTGTCGCCGACGGCAGCGAACTTCATACAGATCACTACCTTTCATCGGGCGATGTGTCCGTGCAGGCGCTTACGAGGCGGCGCAGCGTGCACCGCACCCGAACCCGTTTCGAGCGCTGGTTTCGTCGACGGGCCAGCGTAGCCGGTGTCCGGACCCGGGCGGAGAGATCGGCCACTCGGAGCCATCCCGCGGCGCCGAGGGTCATACGATCCGGGCCATGACCGAGCTCGGAGCCGACTCAGCCGTGTTGTCGCTGGCCGCCGAATTTCCCGCCGCCACCCGCCAGGACTGGCGCGCACTGGTGGCGGGGGTGCTGGCCAAGTCCGGCAACGCCGACACCGCGGTCGACCCTGAGGCTGCCCTGGCAAGCACCACCTACGACGGCTTCGACGTGGCACCGCTGTACACCGCGGCCGATGCGGTCCCTGCCGACTCGATCGGGGTGCCGGGCGCGGCGCCGTTCGTACGCG
>JBBQFE010000356.1:0-3986 GCA_038321605.1 Mycobacteriales bacterium
GACCGATGCGGATGATGGCCATGTTCGCCGTCGGGTTGATAGCGGTAATCCTGGTCGGCGGGTATCTGCTGCTGCACGGCTCGTCCCCGAAAGGCTCCACGCCGGGCGCGGGCTCTGGAGCGACCGCGACCGTGACCGTGAGCGCCCCGAGGAAGTCCTCAGCTGCTCCGACAACCGCGGCAGCCACAACCTCGGCGCCGTCGTCCTCGAGTACTGCCGCGCCGACCACCTCCGCGCCGAGTTCGACCTCAGCGGCACCGACCACCTCCGCCGCCAGCACGAGCGCCGCACCTTCCAGCGCATCGAGTACCGCGAGCGCGGCCAGCAGCGCGCCGAGCTCATCGGGGGCGTCCGCCGCTGCCGGTTCTGTTTCGCCGAGCACCACGACCACTACGCCTCAGGCGCCTACCCCACCGACACCCTGAGTGCGAGGCGGCTGTCGACCTGGGCAGCCGACGGGTTAGGCGGTCGCGGGCAGCGGCTGGGTCAGATTGCTGCCCCGCGGTCGACCCGTGGCGCCGGCCGACGCCAGCTGCGCGGGAAATACGCGCGGCTGCCGGCATAGAACCCGAGTGACACCGAACTCTCCCGGGTCTCCAGGCCGCGTTCGCGGGCGAGCTTGCGCAGCCGGTTGCCGGTGATGATCCACTCCACCAGCAGCATGAAGAACAACGCCAGCGTGACGATCTGCAGCGGCCGGATGACGTAACCGACCAGCATCAGGGGAAACAGCAGAAGCAGGTAGTTCGAGGCCATCCGGCGGGAGTCGACGTAGTCGCGGGCCAGGGCGCGCACCGGTCCGGCGTCGCGCTTGGGCAGCACCCGAGGGTCGCCGGCCTTCATCGCTTCGCGGTATTCGGTGGTGGTCATCTTCTTCTGCCCGGCGACCTTTGCCCGCGCACCCTGCTGCTTCTGCCAGGCCATCGCCTCTTTACGGGTCTTCGGTGCCTTGGCCGGCGGGGCGGAGTTGGTCCGGCGCTTCGGGGTGGGGCGTCCCTTCCTGCTGCCCGCGGCGACGTCGTCGGATGCCCCCGTACCTACGGTGCTGACGGGTTCGACGGTGGTCTTACGGCGAAGCAGGTTCACGGCGGCACTTTCTGCGGTGGGTGGTGCTGCGTACTCGCAACTGATGGGGTTCAGCTCGGATTCTGCCTGATCAATCGACCGCGGTGAGCACGATCTCTGGCAGGGCGAGCATCCGGTCCAGCGCTATCCGGGCATAACGGGCCACCGAGGGGTCCACGGTGATCTGGTTGATCACCTCGCCCCGAACCAGTGATTCAAGGGTCCGCACGAGGTGCGGCAGGTCGATCCGGTTCATCGTCGCGCAGTAGCAGACCGTCGATTCGAGGAAGGTGATGTGCTTGTCCGGGTGCTGGTCGGCCAACCGCCGCACCAGGTTCAACTCGGTGCCGATCGCCCAGGACGAACCCGGCGGAGCTGCCTCGATGGTCCTGATGATGTATTCGGTCGAGCCGACCAGGTCTGCCTTGGTGACCACCTGATAGGTGCATTCCGGATGCACCAGCACGGTGATCCCGGGGACCCGCTCGCGGACCTTGTCGACCTGCGCGGGGGTGAATCGACCGTGCACCGAGCAGTGACCGCGCCACAGGATCATCTTCGCGTCGCGCAGCTGCTGCACGGTCAGGCCACCGTTCGGCTTGTGCGGGTTGTAGACCACGCAGTCCTCCAGGCTCAGACCCAGTTGCAGCACGGCGGTGTTGCGTCCGAGGTGCTCATCCGGCAGGAACAGCACCTTCTCGCCCTGCTCGAAGGCCCACCGCAGCGCCCGTTCGGCATTGGAGGACGTGCAGATGACGCCGCCGTGTTCGCCGGTGAACCCCTTGATGTCCGCGGAGGAGTTCATGTAGGTGACGGGGATGGTCTGGCCGGCCACCCCGGCCTCGGTGAGGACGTCCCACGCATCGAGCACCTGGTTGCCGCGGGCCATGTCGGCCATCGAACAGCCGGCCGCCAGGTCGGGCAGGATCACCTGCTGGCTGTCGGCGGTGAGGATGTCCGCCGACTCGGCCATGAAGTGCACGCCGCAGAAGACTATGTAGTCGGCGGACGGCCTGCCGGCGGCATCGCGGGCCAGCTTGAAGGAGTCTCCGGTCACATCTGCGAACTGGATGACCTCGTCGCGCTGGTAGTGGTGGCCCAGGACGAACACCTTGTCACCGAGGGCAGCCTTGGCTGCGATGGCGCGGGCAACCAGCGTCTCGTCCGAGGCCGCCGGCAGCTCGCCCGGACAGTCGACGCCCCGCTCGGAATCGGGGTCGCTGCCCTGGCCGAGCAGCAGCAGGGCGCGGGCACTCGGCGAGGCGAGCGCTGAACCTTCCCGGCCGGTGCTCGCGTATGCATCGTTAGACACGTCGGTGGAAGTCACGTCTATCAGTCTGCCTCTTCGCCGCGGGTGTGTTGGAATTGGGCAGCATCGTCCGACACACCGGGGCCGGGCAGACAGCGCCAGTGCCCAGACCGTCCCGATGATGCGGAACGACCGAGAGGACGCGATCACGTGAGTACCCATGACACCCGCATCGCCGACGGCGCAGAGCGGCTCGAGACATCGGACGGGACCATCCCGGCTGGCAGGGCCGCGCGCGGCCGGTTCCTCAACGGCTGGCCGACTCTCCCGCTCCGAGTCTTTCTGGCCGCGATCTTCCTGTTCGGCGGTTACGCCAAGCTGACCTACCCGGGCTTCTTCGACCCCAAGGCGTCCTTCGGCTTCAAGAGTGCCGTGGACAGCGCTCGCAGCGGTACGCCGATCGGGGGACTGATGCGACCGCTGTCGGATCACGCCTCACTGTTCGGGCACGTCACGGCCTTCGCCGAACTCGCGATCGGCCTCGGCATCCTGGTGGGCCTGCTGACCAGGATCGCCGCACTCGGCGGCATCGTGCTGTCGACGATGATCGCCCTGAGCATCAACTGGAATTCGGTGAAGGAGTACACCGGCAACGGTGGCTGGTTCACGTCGGTCGACTTCGCGGTCGCTGCCGCGCTGTCGGTGTTCGTGATCGGTGGTTCCGGGCCGTTGTCGGTGGACCGTGCGGTGGGCGCGGTGCGTCGGCGTCGGCTGGCGAAGGAGGAGGCCGCTGAGCGGTCGGTCTCGTCACAGTCCCGGGCAGCGGAGTCCAGCGCCGATCTCGAGGACTCGCGGCGCAGACTGCGCGGCGAGGACGACACCTTCCAGGCCCAGCAGGCAGCGGCCGGGCGTGGCGGGGTTGCGTCCGCACCGGCCGGGTCCTACGGCTCCCGTGGTGAACATCCGACCGAGCAGTTGCAAAATTCGGCGCCGACGCCCGCGCCCGCCGGGCAGCCCGCGGAGCCGGTACGTGAGGACGGCTCGCTGTGGAATGCTCCGAGGACGCAGCCCGGGGAGTCCGATCAGCGCTGATCGGTCTGCTGCTCGCTACACTGGGCAGTGGAGTTAATCGTCATATCCGCTGAGCTGCACGCTCACGAGCACTATTTGGGGATCGCATGACCGCCACTGACATCACGATCGAGACCGCCGCGCCAGTAGAGGCCGCGCCTGTATCGCTGACGGCGGACGCCGCAGTCAAGGTCCGCGAACTTCTGGACGCCGAGGGTCGCAGCGATCTCCGGCTCCGGGTTGCCGTCCAGCCCGGCGGCTGCGCCGGCATGCAGTACCAGCTCTTCTTCGACGAGCGCAGCCTCGACGGTGACGTCGCCATCGACCAGCCGGTCGAGGGTGCAACGGTACCCCTGGTCATCGACCGCACCAGCGTGCCGCTGCTGGCCGGCGCCGTCATCAGCTACACCGACACCATCGAGAAGCAGGGCTTCGAGATCGACAACCCGAATGCCGGCGGCGGCTGCGCCTGCGGCAACGCCTTCTGCGGCTAGGACCTAGCGCACCACCTGCACACCGCTCTCCGGGCACCTGCGTCGCTGACCACAGTGGCGCGGGTGCCCGCTGTGTTCGCGAGCAGGTAACCTCCAGTACATGCCAG
>JBBQFE010000357.1:0-3975 GCA_038321605.1 Mycobacteriales bacterium
TGGCCCGCTCCGGGGTGATCGAGATCTCCGCGAGCGCGAGGTCGAAGTCGTTCGTGCGGCCCGCGACCAGCTGGTCGAACGAGACGTTCTTGACAGTCAGCGACTTCAGACCGGCAGCGTTGGCGAGGTTCGCGGCGAAGCAGTACTCGTAGCCGGTCTTGATCGACTGGGGCGTGGTGCCGTTCCACCAGCCCTGGGCCGGGAGCGTGGTCTCCACGGTCAGCGTGCCCGCCTTCGCCGGCTTGATCGAGATGCTGCCCTGCTTGCTCGTGACCTTGCAGTCCCCGAAGCTGCCACCGCCCGAGCCCGAGGAGGACGAGGAGGAGCCCGACCCACAGGCCGCCACGGTCAGCGTCAGTACGGCGGCCAGACCCAGAGATCGCTTGAAGTGCATGAGACGAGCCTCTTCCTGAGGGGGTGCGAGAAGGCACGGACGACCAGTGCCCGCTCTGCAGGCTCGTCGTCAGGACCTCCCCCGTCAAGGACTTCGGATCCCGCGTGCTCGAATGAAACGCCCCGGCAACCTCTAATGTCGCGTGTTAGAAGTGACTCTGCTGTCTTGGGTTGAGACAATGCGTCATGTCGCGCGTGGAGCCGTTGTGTTGCGGGCTGGGGACGAACAGAGGCTGCTGGAGTGGACGAGGTCCTCGACGATCCCGGCAGGGCTGGCGCAGCGGGCCCGGATCTTGCTGCTGGCCGCAGAGGGCACCAGTAGCGCCGAGGTGAGCAGGCTGGTCGGGGTGAGCTTGCCGACGGTGCACTCCTGGCGCGTCCGCTACGCCAACGGCGGGCTGGCGGCGCTGGATGATCGGCCGCGGTCGGGGCGCACGCCGGTGCACGACGAGGAGGCGATCATCGCCGCGACGTTGGAGGCGCCGCCGGCCGCGCTGGGCGTGACGCACTGGTCGGCCAGGTTGTTGTCCGACCAGCTCGGCGTCAGCTTCGCGACGGTGGCGCGGATCTGGCGTCGCTGGGGGTTGAAGCCGTGGAAGGTCGAGACGTTCAAGTTCTCCACTGATCCCGAGCTCGAGGCCAAGATCCGCGATGTTGTCGGGCTGTACCTGGACCCGCCGGCCAAGGCGGTCGTGGTGTGCATCGACGAGAAGACCCAGATCCAGGCCCTCGATCGGACCGCGCCGATCCTGCCGATGCGCCCAGGGATCCCGGAGAAGCAGACTCACGGCTACCGGCGGAACGGGACCACCACGTTGTTCGCAGCGCTGGAGGTCGCGACCGGGCTGGTGACTGACCGGTGCTTCTCCCAGCACACCAACGTGGAGTTCCTGGCGTTCCTCAAGCAGATCGCCCGGGCCTACCCGCGGGTCCCGCTGCACGTCGTCTGCGACAACTACGACCCACAAGCACCCGAACGTGACCGCATGGCTGGCCCAGCACCCCCGAGTCCAGCTGCACTTCACCCCGACCAGCGGATCCTGGCTGAACATGGTCTCTGTTAACCGGCCCTGGTCGAGCGGACTCGGCACCTTCCACAGCGTCAAAGACCTCGAGACAGCGATCAGGATCTACATCGACGGGCTGGAACGACCGCGCCCACCCGTTCACCTGGACCAGGAACGCGAACGAGATCATCGCCCACGCCAAACCCTCACTCAACCGCAAGAAGACTTACAACCCGCGACACCAGCACTACGGTGCCTGGTCGCTGCGCGTAGAGGTGTCGGCTGGGTTCGGTACTCGTGAGCCTACCAAGGGTTACGACGAACTCTTAAGACAACTTTGTCGCCGTGCCGAGCTTGCCGAGCGGTAGCACAATTACAGAGCGCTTCACGGCGTCCTGAGGGCACCTGGTCACGCAGGTGTGTCGGAGCATGTGCGGGTGCATCCGCGGTAGGCGGACACCAGCGACGGCCGTCAGTTGACGCAGCCGGCGGGTAACGGCATGCCGGTCCGTCCGCACCCAGCGCCTGTTCAACAGGAGCGGCCCGTCCGAGCGCTCGCCCGATGCGCGGTTTCGCGCACGGCTGGCCGCCGGCGGCAGCGGAACCAGGATGACCTTGCCCCCTTTCCACGTACCCGCAGGACGCGGTGCCCGTGCTCTTCACGCACGTTGTTGATGTAAGAGTCGGCCGTTTCGAAGAGTCCGTAGTCCAAGTAGACCCGGCAGGCACACGGGTGCGAGGTCGAACGAGTTGATCGACCGCCTAGCCCTGGGGTATTCCGCGGCGGCGGAAGGCGGCGAAGCCGACCGCGACGAGGGTGGCGGCGGCGCCGGTCATCACTGTGAGCGCGCTGGTCTGGATTGCGTCCGCGGGTGGGTTGCCCACGTGGGTGGTCGGCGAGATGTCGAGCGTCCACTGGCGGAGGTTCAGGCCGGGACCGAGGAACGCGATGAAGGTCATGACGGCGTAGCTGACCCACGCGAACCCGAACAGCCGGGGACGTAGGCCGTAGGTCGCGAGTGCCAGGCCCGCGAGCACGAGCTCGGCCGGGAGGTAGGCCAGTCCGGATCTCAGGGTGGGGCCGATCTCGTGCGCGTCGCCGACCGACAGCGCGGTCGCGAGGCCCAGGACGAGCGATGAGCCGAGCACGATCGTGAGCAGGCCGCCCAGCACCACCAGCGCGTGCGAGGCCAGCCAGCGGGCACGGGACAGCGTGCCGGACAGCCGCATCTCCAGCCGTCCGCCCGCCTCCTCGGCCCGTAGCGTGCCGATGGCCTGGACGACGTAGCCCGCTGCGATGATGGCTAGGTAGAGCTGGACGGCCGCGACGAGGCCGTCGATGGGCCGGCCGTTGGTGATGCCCATCGCGGTGGTGAGCGCCGGGTTGCCGGCGAGCGTGTCGAGCAGCTGCTGGGAGAGCGCGCCCATCATCGCGGTGAGCAGCACCCCGCCGGCGAGCCAGCCGAGGGTGGCGGGCCGGTGGATCCACACCGCGAGACCGATCGGGTTGCGCAGCCACGGGCCAGCGTGCTCGGGCCCGGTCCCGCCGCGGACCAGAGCGCTACCGAGGTCTCGCCCGGCGGCCAGCCGTAGCGCTACGCCAGCCAGCGTCAGGCCGACCGCGATCGGGATGAGCAGGGCCCACCAGCGCTGGTGTCCGAACGGCGCGGCCTTCTCCGCCCAGCCGAGCGGGGACAGCCAGGTGATCCAGGTACCGGTCACGTCGCCGACCCCGCGTAGCAGGTAGGCCGCGGCGAGCACGATCAGGCTCCAGGTGTAGACCCCCCGGGCGTGCAGGGTGAGCTGCGCCAGCAGCGCCGCCACCCCCGCGAACACGAAGGCCAGGCAGCTCAGGGACGCGGCGTACAACAGCGAGCCGGCGACCGGAACTCTGGTGCTGATCAGCGCGGCGTCGAACAGCGCGCTGGTGGTGCCGATCGTGGCGGTGGCCACCAGGAGCGCTGCCAGGGTCGGCTGGTGGCGGGCGATGCGTCCGCCGAGCAGCAGCTCCAGGCGTCCGGACTGCTCCTCGCGGCGGGTGGCTCGCGCGACCAGGCTGATCCCGAGCAGCGGGAGCAGGAACGCGGCGAGGAAGCCGAACTCGTCCGCGATCACGCCGCCGAGGGAGTCGATGCCCTCTACCCTGCCGTTGATCGCGAGCAGGGCGTTGCCGGCGGTGACCGCCGCCGCGTAGCTGTGGATCTTGGCTTGGGTGTCGTAGAGCGCGGCGATGCTGGCCGCGGTACCGGTCATGCTGGCCCCCAGCACGAGCACCCAGACCAGGGCGCTGCGCGCGAGGATGCGCGCGAGGATAGCCAGCATCGTGCCCAGAGCGTGGGGACCAAGCTTCGCGTCCGGGTGCCGGCCGTTCATGGCGAGGTCTGGACGAGACCAGCGGAGGTAGCGCCGGGTGGCGCGGCTTCGTCGTAGTTCTGCAGGAACAGGTCATCGAGACTGGGCGGGGTGGCGGTCAGGGTGTGGATGACCGCCTCGTGGAGCAGCCCGATGGCGGCGTCGAGCCGGTCCGGGTCGATGGTGAACCTCGTGTCCTGGCGGCCCTCGAGCAACTCGCTGC
>JBBQFE010000358.1:0-3973 GCA_038321605.1 Mycobacteriales bacterium
ATTTCCGGTGGTGGGAGTCGGTGCCGACGCCGCTGTCGCCTACGCGCCGTGGACGACCACGGTGCGCGGTACCCGGATCGCGGTGCTGGCCGCGAGCCAGGTGCAGGACGAGACCCTGGCCAACTTCAGTGCGGGTGCCGACTCGGCGGGAATCGCCAATGCGTTCTCACCGCGGCTGATCGCAGCGGTGAAGGCGGCCAAGGCTGCCGGTTACGTCGTCATCACCTACATCCACTGGGGCACCGAGTACGACCAGTGCCCCAACGCCGACCAGCAGAACCTCGCGGCGCAACTCGCGGCTGCGGGGGCCAGTGCGGTCATCGGCACCCATGCCCATGTTCTGCAGGGTGCGGGCTGGCGGCCGGACGGGACGTACGTCGCGTACGGCCTGGGCAATTACCTGTGGTGGCGGTCCTTCGGCAACGACCAGGACGACAACGGCGTGCTGACGCTGACGTTTAACCGCGCGGCAGTCGTCGGTAGCACGTTTGCTCCGGCGCACCTCGATTCTCGCGGCGTGCCACTGCCGGCGACCGGAGCCCAGGCTGCCCGGATCAATGCCGAATGGGCCCAGGTCAGGGGCTGTGCCGGACTGTCGTCCCGTCCGGCCGGCCTCACGGGCCGGTGACGAGGCTGAGCCGGACCAGGTCACGGATCGAGGCCTCGACGTCGTAGCTGGCGAACGAGCAGAACAACGCCCTGATCGCCGAAATGTCGCTGTCTGCCAGTTGGCCGACCGCGGTGGCCAGCATCAGTGCATCACGCTCAGCCAGGACGCGCCCGGTCGCAGCCACGCTGCCGGTGGCGGCGGCGGTGCGGGCCGCCAGCGCGAGGTTGAGGTAGCCGTGATGTTCGGCGAAGGTATCGCCGTCCCGGTGCCGGGTGGCCAGGTGCAGCGCTGCGCCACAGGTGAACGGGACCCGCTCGGCAGCGCACCGCACCAACATCTCGGCCAGCATCAGCTCGTCGCGGAACTGGTCGACCGACGTGCCGCCCACCCGGACCTTCACCCCGATGCCGGTGGACGCCAAGGTGTGCAGGGCACGCTCGGTGGCCTGCCCGAAGTTCAGCTCGAGGTACGTCCGGCAGCCGGTCGCCGCTATCGGGCCGAGGGTCGTCAGCGCCTCCGCCAGCCGGTGACGCCCCAGCGGAACCTCCACGCTGGCCAGTTGCAGCAGCGCACAGCGACGTGCGGCCCGCAGCAGGTCGGGCACACCGGCAAGGCCTTCGGGGACAACCGCCGCTATCGCCAACTCGCCCAACCCGCACCGCTCTGCGACGGTGTGCACCGAGCAGACCCGACCGGCCAGACACACCAGCGGTCCGATCAGGTCGCCGTACCAGGCAAACCGGTGCCGCAGGTGGCCAAGCAGGGCCTCGGTCACCGAACGATCGTTCGGCGGGAACATGGCGGCATCGGCGAACAGGCCGGCGAACAGGTCGTCCGTCATCGCGGTCTCCCTTCCGCGGCCAGTGTGCCAACGTGGAGCCCGATCTGCCCGCTGCACGGCCCGTCGGTGATTCACCTTCCCTGATTGTGATCCTGGACATAGTCTCTGAGTAGCCAGCCCTGAGCCCAGGGCCACCGCCACTGGACGCCGAACCGGAGGGGCATCGATGCCCACATCTGTCGAGCTCAGCACTCTCAGCCATGTCGTCAACGAACTACGCACCGCGGTGACCTCACTTCAGGGCAAGTACGGCAACGTCCCCACGGTGGCCCGCCTGCGCAACGACCTCGAGCGGCTGGAACTCGACGTCGTCGATGCCCGCGCACTGCCCCCGATCAGCACGGCCACGCCGTTGACCAACCAATTCCAACTGACCGACGAGCCGTACGACCCGGCGATGTGGGCCGACGATGCCGACGACGAGGGCCTCGGTGGCTATCACGGTCGCGCGTCCGGCACCCACCGATGACCCGGGCCGAGACCTCTGCAACGTCAACCGGTGTCGCGGGCCCAGGTCGGGCCCGGATCTCCGCGCGCACCCTGCGCTCAGACCGCTGGTGGCTGCCCCAGCTGATCACGGGGGCTGTCCTGGCGCTTTTCGGCGTCTACGCCACGGTGCGTGCCTTCGCCAACGCCGACTACTACGCCGAGCCGTACCTGACACCGCTCTACTCGCCGTGTCTGAGCACTCGCTGCGTTCCCCATGCCAGTGATTTCGGGACGCCGGTCGGCCACTGGTTCCCGCTCTCGCCCGCCATCATCGTCCTGATCTTTCCGCTCGGCTTCCGGATGACCTGCTACTACTACCGCAAGGCTTACTACCGCGCCTTCTGGTTGTCGCCACCCGCCTGCGCGGTTGCCGAACCACATGCGCGCTACTCCGGCGAGACCCGTTTTCCCCTGATCCTGCAGAACATCCACCGGTACTTCTGGTACGTGGCGATGTTGTTCTCGGTGATCCTGACCTACGACGCGATCCTCGGCTTCCGCAACGAGCGGGGCGCGTGGGGGCACATGGGGCTGGGGACCGTGGTCCTGATCGTGAACGCCGCTCTCATCTGGGCGTACACCCTGTCGTGCCACTCCTGCCGGCACATCACCGGCGGTCGACTCAAGCATTTCTCCAAGCATCCGGTCCGATACCGGCTCTGGACGGAGGTCTCGAAACTGAATGCCCGGCACATGCAGTTGGCCTGGGCGTCGCTGCTCTGGCTCGTCGTGACCGACCTCTACATCATGTTGCTGGCCCATGGCACGTTCTCAGATCCGCGGTTCTTCTGATGAGCGACTTCGAGGAACACGACTACGACGTCGTCATCATCGGCGCGGGCGGGGCAGGCCTGCGCGCAGCGATCGCCGCCCGCGAGGCGGGAATGCGCACCGCCATCATCTGCAAGTCACTCTTCGGCAAGGCCCACACCGTCATGGCCGAGGGCGGCATCGCGGCCTCGATGGGCAATGCGAACTCCAACGACAACTGGCAGGTGCACTTTCGCGACACCATGCGGGGCGGCAAGTTCCTCAACAACCCACGGATGGCCGAGCTGCACGCCAAAGAAGCCCCGGACCGGGTCTGGGAGCTGGAGACGTACGGTGCCCTGTTCGATCGAACGCCGGACGGCCGGATCAGCCAGCGCAACTTCGGCGGACACGAGTACCCGCGGCTGGCCCATGTCGGTGACCGCACCGGACTGGAGCTGATCCGTACCCTGCAGCAGAAGATCGTCTCCCTGCAGCAGGATGACGGCAAGGCAGCAGGCATCGGATCAACCACCGGGTCGGGTGCTGACTTCAGTGACGACAAACTGAAGGTCTTCGCCGAACTGACGGTCACCGAGCTGATGCGCGATGAATCGGGGGCGATCTCCGGTGCGTTCGGCTATTGGCGCGAGTCCGGCCGGTTCGTGGTCTTCCGGGCACCCGCGGTGGTCCTGGCCACCGGCGGCATCGGCAAATCGTTCAAGGTCACGTCCAACTCGTGGGAGTACACCGGCGACGGGCATGCGTTGGCGCTGCGGGCTGGATCGACCCTGCTGAACATGGAATTCGTGCAGTTCCATCCAACCGGAATGGTCTGGCCGCCCTCGGTGAAGGGCATCCTGGTGACCGAATCGGTACGCGGCGACGGCGGCGTGCTGCGTAACTCCGAAGGCAAGCGTTTCATGTTCGACTACGTACCGGACGTGTTCCGCAAGCAGTACGCCGACAACGAGGCTGAGGCCGACCGGTGGTACGCCGACCCCGAGCACAACAAGCGAACTCCGGACCTGCTCCCACGCGACGAGGTCGCCCGCGCCATCAACTCCGAGGTGAAGGCCGGCCGGGGGTCACCGCACGGCGGGGTGTTCCTCGACGTCTCGACCCGGTTGCCCAAGGAAGAGATCATTCGCCGGTTGCCCTCCATGCACCACCAGTTCAAGGAGCTCGCGGACGTGGACATCACGGCCGAGCCGATGGAGGTCGGCCCCACCTGTCACTACGTCATGGGTGGCGTCGAGGTCGAGCCCGACACCGCCGCCGCG
>JBBQFE010000359.1:0-3970 GCA_038321605.1 Mycobacteriales bacterium
GCGATGTCGTGGTAGCTGAGCAGGCTGGTGTCGGGGCCGTAGGCGGCGATCCATTGCCGGTCATCCAGCGGCACACCGGCCTGGACCGGGACCTGACCGAACGTGGCGCCATTGTCGGTGGAAGTGGCGACATTGATCGAACCCAGGTTCAAACTCGCCACATAGATCCGGTAGGTACCCGCGGCTGATTTCTGCGGCGCGAACGCGGTGTCGATGTCACCGCCTGCCGCGCCGAGTTTGCTGACCCCGTTGGGTTGGCCGCTGTAGGCCAGGCCGCACGCATTAGCTCGGCTGGTGCCGCCGATCTGGGTGGCACGCCAGTACTCACTGCCAGAACCCACCCCGTCCTCCGAGCCGGCGCCGACCAGATTCGCGCGCGAGACATGCAGCGAGGGCTCCCCGGCGGTGTTGATCCCGCAGCCGGCCGCGCCGACGGTGCTGGATTGCAGTTGACCGTAACTGAAACCGTTGACTGACCCAGCGACCGCCGCAGCGGGAGCGCTGTCCGCTGGTGGCGCAGCGAGGAAGCTGGTGGAGGCGACCAACGGGATGAGACACAGACCGAGACGGGTGAAACGCACGTCGAACCTCCTGGGGTTGACGGGCACGGAACATGCCCGTGCTGCCCTGTCAACGAAGCCCTCACCGATCAGGTACGCGCCACCACCGGCGGCCACACCCCCACATCACCCACCCGGGCGTCAATCTAGGTTCACGTACACGCCCTTTGCCAGCAGTAGTGGTCAGGCGCGCACACCGGGGATCGGCGGCTGCTGAGCGCCCGGTGGTTGGGCGGTTCGGATGTAGGCCAGTTGGTCGGCCTTGCTCGCTTTGAGGGCCGCGGGACCGGGCTGGGCGTTGACTAGCGCACGGCCCGGTTCGAGTCCGAGCCTGCGCAGCGGCCAGGCGGCGTCGTGTCGGAGGTGATCGAGAGTGTTCATGGGGTACCGATTCCAGGTCAGGTTCGGCCGATCGCTGGATCGTTGCGGGCGAGACGGGCATCCGATTCCAGGGTCTGGGATAGCGCAGCACCGCCGACGCTAGACCCCGCTCGCGGTCCACTCAACCGCCCCAAGGCGAACGGTGGTCGAACAGCAAGGGGCCTCAGTGCAAGACCTCGGTGCGCTTCTTATCATCGAACACGGCCATAAACGACGCCTCCCACCTCTCGTCGATGATCTTCTTGAGCTGATGAAATTCGGTGTACGAGAGCAGATCGTCGCTGACCTTCGCGCCATCACGGCAAGCGAGACCTCCTCGCGCTTCTTCTCCAGCGCGCCAACGTCGCCGAGAACCGTCCCGCGAAGACTCTCCCAGGGCCTCTCGGATAACGAGCCGAAAGGAGGTCTCGACTGCCTACAGTTACCGCGCCGGGTTCATGAGTTCGAGTCTATGTGCCAGGCGAAAGTCGCCTGCTCGGCGAGCCGCCTTTATACCTGAGGCCATCGTGCCCTCATCCCCATGTCCGCTCCGGCAGTTTCCTGCAGGCCGGGCCTTAACGACTCGTCGGTCCGGGCAGCTCGGATGCCGTCACGTACCGCCGCACGGATGACCCAGTACAGCGGACCGTGGAGCACCAGGGCCACGACGATAATCGTCAGCACGATCAGGCGCGGTGCGAACGGCGGATGAGCAGCACCTCGATGGCCAGGACCGCCACGGCGAGTGCGACCAGATGGATGGTCAGACCATGCTTGGTCCCGAACCTCGCGTGATGGTGAGCAGCATGAACAGCGCGCTATAGAAAGGCAAAGCGATCAGGACCAGCTTGCGCTGCGAACCCACTGTGGCGCCCTTCATCTGTCGCGGCACTAGCCACTATGCCCATCGTAGGAACGCCGTCTAGCCTGACCTTGAACTTCTGCCGTGATGCGCTCACCTAGCCAGGGGCTCTGAACAGGAAATCTGACATACCCCGCCGTTGCCGATGAGCGGCCCGTTGCTTGCCCGGGTTACTGGTCCAGCAGAAGCGTCTGGGCCTGTGGCTGATTGGGATACGTGCGCTGATTTGCTTATATGTTCATCTGGATCGTGGTTCGCCGGCTGGTTTTGACTTGGTACATGGCGTGGTCGGCCAGTTCGACAGCGCGCCGGGTGTCGACGCCCGGTGTGAGCGGCGCCCACCCGAGGGAGCCTGGGATGCCTGCGTCGTCGAGCGCGTTGCTGATCCGACCGGCGAGGGTCGGCGCGAGGTCTGTGGGGCAGTTGCTGAGGATGACTCCGAACTCGTCACCGCCGAGGCGTGCCACGAAGTCGTGGTCCCGGATGTGCCCGCGCATGACGGCGGCGGCGTTGCGGAGCAGGTCATCGCCGGCGGCGTGCCCGCCGGGTCCGTCGTTGATTGCTTTGAGGTTGTCGAGGTCGGCCACGACGATCACGGTGGGGTCAGCATAGGTGGCGTAGTCGCGGTCGAGTGCGGTGATTTTCTCCTCCCACCCGTGGCGGTTGTGTATTCCCGTGAGGGCGTCGGTGGTCGCTTTGGTCAGGGCGGTCCTGGAAGCACGTTCGGCCAGGTGCAGCGCGCGGTCGCTGGCCAAAGCGAGGGAAAGTAGTTCGGCGAGCACGTCCAGCATCGGCCCGAACGCGGCCAGCTCAGGCCGCTGGCGGGGGTCGAGTCCGCAAATCGCTCCGAAGAGCTTCCCGTCTGGTTCAGCGATGGGCGCACCGGCGTAGGCGGCGATGGTTGCGGACTCGTTGATCCTGGCGCCGGCGTAGGCGGTCACTGCCTGGGCGTCTGGGGCGATGCGGGGCGCGGTTCCGGCCGCCATGTGCACGCAGTAGGAATCGCGCCAAGGATGGCTACCACCGTGATCCAGCCCGTAGTCGTTGTCATCAAGGTAAAGATAGGTCTGGCGGTCGTTCTCGACCCGGGTGATCGACCAGAACCCCATCGGCATGTGGCGGTTCAGGTGATCCAGCACCAGACGGGACGCCTTCTGAAATCCCGCTGACGCCGCGACCTCGGGCAGGGCGAGCCGGTCTGCCGCATCCGAGACACGGGAGCTGCCAGCGCCCGTCTCAGCAGCGGGGCTCTTCATAAACGGCCTCCTCGGCGCACCATAAGTTTTCCCTCCATAGGCGGGCGGTCGCGTTCGTGGTGGACCGATCATGTCACCTATCACCTGTCAGACGGGATCAGAATCGGAGTTGGGCAGCGCCAACGGAAGCCCGGTTGCTGAAACCTCCGCCACTCCGAGCGTGCCGCCGGCAGGCATCTTGCCGAACACCGCGGACAGGACGTACTGCTGGCGCTCAATGCGATCGAGGTCGTCAGCGTCGAGGCCGTGCCGCTACCCGACGAAGGCCACTGCGGTCTTGCCCTGAACGGTGTGGGGGCCCTTGCTCAGCATGAGGTTGGGGGACCGCCGTCGAGGTTGCTGTTCAGCGACAAAGTGCCGCGACCGTACCGAGGGCAGCGAAGGTCGACCCCCGAGCAGGGGCTACTGAGCCGCAGCAGGTCGTCTACCGACCGCGCTGCTCGCCTTCGGTGTGGCGCGGTGATCGTGGTGCCTCAACGCCGGGTCGGTACTTCGCGCACGACGACGGCAGCCCCGCGGTCGTACCCCCACAGTCGAACCCCGCAGCCGAAACCACCGATTTCACACGGTTCGCGTACCGTCGACCTCCTTGGTTGATTTACCTGGCCAGACCGGACCTGCGAGCATCCAACTCGTGGTGAGCGTTCGCTCACGACCGGCAGCATGTCACGCGCACAGCAACCCCCCTGGGGGAGAAATGTCCGCCGCCCACGAATTCGACCCACTCTTCGACCGATACAAAGCGGCATCCCTGGCCCACCTCCGAGTCCTAGCCAAACGACTTGAGCTGCGCAACAACGTCGGCTGGGATCAGGCCTACTACGCAGCGGTCGAGGCCTCAGAGACCGAGATCGGTACAGCGCAGTGGGAACTAGATTCAGCTCGCTCGGCGTACCTCGGAAGCCCGCCTCGCAGCCGTTGACCAAACTTCG
>JBBQFE010000360.1:0-3966 GCA_038321605.1 Mycobacteriales bacterium
CACCGCGTTGGTCGAGCCCCCCAACGCCATGACCAGGGTGATGGCGTTCTCGAAGGCCTGCTTGGTCATGATCGAGCGTGCGGTGATCCCGTGGTCGACCAGGTGGACGACTGCCTCCCCGGAGCGCTCCGCGTAGGCATCACGCCGGGAGTCCGGCGCCGGCGGTGCGGCCGAGCCGGTGAGCGACATGCCCAACGCCTCTGCCGCCGAGGCCATCGTGTTGGCGGTGTACATGCCGCCGCAGGCACCCTCGCCCGGGCAGATCGCACGTTCGATCGCATCGAGTTCGTCCCGGGTGATCTTTCCGGCAAGGCAGGCGCCGACGCCTTCGAACGCATCGATGATCGTGACGTCGTTGCCGTGCAGCTTTCCGGGCAACGTCGAACCGGCGTAGAGGAAGACCGCGGCCACGTCGAGCCGGGCGGCCGCCATCAACATGCCCGGCAGCGACTTGTCGCAGCCGGCCAGCAGCACCGCACCGTCGAGTCGTTCGGCCCGCATGACGGTCTCGACGGAATCTGCGATCACCTCGCGCGACACCAGCGAGTAGTGCATGCCCTCATGCCCCATCGAGATGCCGTCGGACACTGAAATCGTCCCGAACTCCAGCGGAAAGGCATCGGCCCCGCGCACACCGACCTTGGCCTGTTTGGCCAGCCGATCCAACGACAGGTTGCAGGGCGTGATCTCGTTCCACGACGAGGCGATCCCGATCTGGGGCTTGCGCCAGTCGTCGTCGCCCATCCCCACCGCGCGCAACATGCCCCGCGAGGCGGCGCGTTCGATGCCGTCGGTCACGGCACCGGAGTGCGGTTTGCGGTGAACTGGCTTGTCGCTGCTCTGCTCGGTCGTCACGATCGCCAAGCCTACGACCTGGCTGGGGCACCGACCACGCCAGGCAGCGGGGCTCGGCCGCCGCATACTCTGGGTGCCATGAGCGAGGGCGCACGGACCGTGATCAAGCATCCGAATTCGGCCTACTTCATGGTGGCGTTCCTGGTGCTGTGCTGCACCGCAGTGGTACGGACCCCGGTGCTGGCACTGGTGTACCTGATTCCGGTGCTGGTCTTGGGCTATCTCGTTCGGACCGCGACCGTCGTCGATGACCGCGGAATCACCGCGCGCGCCCTGCTGGGCAGTCAGCACGTCAGCTGGGAGGAACTGCGCGGGGTGAGACTGACCGACCAGGGCGCGGTCTACGCGGTGGCCACCGACGGCACCCAGCTGAAACTGCCCTGCCTTCGGGCCGGCAACCTGGCGCCGCTCGTCACCGCCAGCGGCGGCCGGGTACCTGACCTGGCCGGCTGAACTCAGTACTCACCCTCCACCACGTTGGCCAGCGGCTCGCCGGCCGAGAAACGTCCGATCTGGTCGGCGATGAGCCTGGCAACCCTGGCTCCGAAGCCCAGCACAGATCCACCGACGTGCGGAGTGAGCAGCAGGTTCGGCGCGGTCCAGAGCGGGTGATCGGTGGGCAGCGGCTCCGGCTCGACGACGTCCAGCGCGGCCCGTAGCCGACCGGACTGCAGTTCGGCCAACAGGGCTGCGGTGTCGACGACCGGACCCCGGGCGGCATTCACCAGCAGCGCGCCATCCGACATCCGCGCCAGGAAAGCCGCGTCCACAAGACCGATCGTCTCCGACGTCTTCGGCACGATGAGGACCACCACATCGGCATCGGGCAGCAGCGCAGGGAGTTCGCCGATGGCGTGCACTCCGGGACGGGCGGTGCGCGCGACCAGCACCGGCGTTGCATCGCAGGCGGTCACCCGTCGCGCCAACTGCTCGCCGACGTCACCCGCTCCGACGATCAGCACTCGCTTGCCGGCCAGTTCGTCGGTGACCGCGTAGTCCCACCGGTGATCCTGTCGGGCCCGTTCGAACCGCGGGAACTCGCGGAGCACGGACAGCATCGCCGTCAGCGCCCACTCTGAGGTCGACGAACCGTGCACGCCGCGGGCATCACAGAGTTGCACCTGCCCGCCCCGGGCAGCCAGGAAGTGCTCCACGCCCGCCGACTGGGTCTGGATCACCGCCAGGTTGGGCATCGCCGTAACCGTGGCACGGACGGCGTCGCGATCGGAGTACAGGAAGCCGGGCACCCAGAATGCGACCTCGGCCAGTTCGGTCACGGGAGCCTCGCCTGATTCCCAGACCACCGTCCGCGCCGGTATGTCGAGGTCAGGCCCGGCCGCGGCGACGCGATCGCGGAGGCTGATCGAGGGCAGGCATAGATCGCGCATGAGCCAACGCTAGCGCCGCCGAGCCGCCCGCCGATTCTCGCCCCGGGCAGCGCAGCACAGCCGGAGCAGGCAGACTGGGCGGATGCGCCCGTTGACGACCCGCACCGCCGGCATCCGGCCGCGGCGCGCGCTGCTGCGGCCGGTCGGCGCGCTCGTGGCGCTCGCGTTGCTGGCGGGCTGCAGCAACGGCAACGCCGGTGGCCAACCGACCTGGGTGCCGCAGCCGAACTTCCAGGCCAACGCGGAGCCGGAGCCGCAGCTGCCGGGTAATGGGCTACCGGCACCGCAACCGTCCGCTCCCGGCGGTGGCAACTCGGCCCCCCAGGCGCCGGGAACCACTCCTTCGCCAGGCACCTCGCCCACCAAGGGCGCGGCCGTGGACCCGGCGGTGGTGGCGACGAAGTTGAATCAGCCCACCGGCCTGGTGGTACTGCCGGACGGCACCGCCCTGGTGGGCGAACGGACGACGGGTCGCATCCTGCAGGTCCAACCGGTGGCCGGAAAACCGGTCCGGCTCGTCCAGACGCTGGCCGGCGTGGACGGCACCGGCGACGGTGGACTGTTGGATCTGGCCCTCTCCCCCACCTACAGCCAGGACGGCCTGATCTACGCCTATCTGACTACCGCCCAGGACAACCGGGTGGTGCACTTCCCGTTGGGGTCGACGCCGTCGCCGGTGATCGTCGGGATCCCGAAGGGCACGACCGGAAACGCCGGCCGGATCGCCTTCGACGCCACCGGGGCGCTGCTCACCGGCACCGGTGACGCGGGCAACCCGAGCCTCGCAGCCGACCGGACGAGCCTCGCCGGAAAGATCCTGCGCACCGACGACATCGGCCAACCCGCTGCCGGTAATCCCACCGCCGGCTCACCGATCTACGCCGGCGGCTTCCAGAGCGTGGACGGTCTGTGCGTCGATCCCCAGTCCGGCACAAGACTGGAGATCTCCGCCGGACGCCCCGATGAGATCAACCTGATCAAGTCGGGCGCCAGCTACGGCTACCCCCGCGATCCGGCCGGAACCGCGGCGGTCGCGAGCCTGCCGTCCACCTCGAGCGGCGGTGGCGGGTGCGCGCTGGTCAATGGCCGGATCGTGATCGCGACCAGCACCGGTACCGCGCTGGTGTCGGCGAGCATCGACCAGAACGGCGCGGTGGGGGCGTTCACAGCCGGCCTGAAGGGCAAGTACGGCCGGCTTCGTACGGTGGTCGCCGGCTCGGACGGGGCGCTCTGGATCACCACCGGCAACCGCGACGGCCACGGCAGGCCGCTCGCCGTGGACGACCGGGTCATTCGGATCTCGGCCGAATCCGGCGGCGGCAGCTCACCGCTCTGAGGCCACCGGAAGCAGCCGGACGCGCGGTTACTCCGATACGCCCAGGCGCTCGAGCAGAATGGCCCGGACCGCCGCCGCGTCGGCCTGGCCGCGGGTCGCCTTCATGACCGCTCCGACCAGAGCGCCCACCGCAGGCAGCTTGCCACCCCGGACCTTGTCGGCGACCTCGGGGTTGGCGGCGATCGCCGCGTCGGCTGCGTCGGTCAGCGCGGAGGTGTCCGACACCCGGACCAAGCCTCGTTCTGCGACCACCGCGTCGACGTCATGGCCGCTCTGCAGCACCCCGTCGACCGCCTGCCGTGCAAGTGCCGTGGACAGCGATCCCTCAGCGACCAGGGCAATCACCCGGGCAACCTGCGTGGGCGTGATGGCCAGCGCGGTCGGCTC
>JBBQFE010000361.1:0-3958 GCA_038321605.1 Mycobacteriales bacterium
CACCTCGGCGGCTGACAAATCGATGTTGGACGGCAACAGGTCCATTCCCGAGACGCCGGTCTTGAGCAGCACCTCGTCAATGCCGACCGAGCGTTCCATCAGCAGGTTGTAGGTGGTGCTCTCCAGCTGGTGCGGCTGCACGCCCAGCCCGACGCACAACGCCCCCTGCGGGTCGAAGTCGACCAGCAGCACCCGTCGGCCGAACTCGGTGAGCGCCGCTCCCAGGTTGATCGTCGACGTCGTCTTGCCGACGCCACCCTTCTGGTTGCACAGCGACAACACCCGAGCGGGGCCGTGCTTGTCGATCGGCTCCGGGGCGATCAGCGGCCGACGCTGCCTGGCCTTGGCCGGATCGGCGGAGGTGGCGGCCGCACCACCGACGTCGTCCGATGTGATCACGGCCGGGTTCTCACCGGGCGTACTGGACGTCGTCATGAAAGTGCTGCACTCCTAACCAGCGGTGCTCACCGCGGGAACGGTGTCTGACCTGTTCGGAGATTACCGCAATCGGCGCGCACGACCGGGCGGCCCGCCGGGTCAGCGTCGTCGCGCCCTCGGGTGCGCCACCGAGTAGACCTCGCGAAGCTGGTCGACGGTCACCAGGGTGTAGATCTGCGTGGTCGTGACGGAGGCGTGGCCGAGCAGTTCCTGGACCACCCGGACATCTGCTCCACCCTCCATCAGGTGGGTTGCGAAGGAGTGGCGCAGGGTGTGCGGTGAGATGTCGACGGACAGACCGGCCTTGTCGGCGCAACTCCGTAGCACCGTCCACGCGCTCTGGCGGGACAGTTGACCGCCGCGAGCATTGAGAAAGACCTTGGGCGTGCCACGACCGCGGCGCGCCAGGTCAGGGCGAACCCGCACCAGGTAGGCCGACAGAGCCTTGGCCGCGAAGGTCCCCAGCGGGACCAGGCGCTGTTTGCCACCCTTGCCCCGAAGTAGCACGGTCCGTTGCGCCAGGTCGATGTCGTCGATGTCCAACCCGATGGCTTCGGAGATCCGTGCCCCGGTGCCGTAGAGGATCTCCAGCAGCGCCCGGTCCCGGACGGACAGGGCGGTCTGATCGAAGTCGGCGGCATCCAGCAGGCGCTCGACGTCCTCCACCGAGATCGCCTTGGGCAACCTGCGCGGGGCGGCCGGCGGTTTGACCGCTCTGGCCACGTCAGCCGTGACCTGCCCGTCGCCGTACGCGAACTTGTGCAGGCCGCGCACCGCCACGACCGCGCGGGCGGCGGAGGTCGCCGACAGCGGCGGGTGCTCGGCATCTCCCTCGCGCAGTGCGGCCAGAAAGTCACTCACCTGCAGCGAGCCGACCGCAGCGAGCGAGTCGATGCCCCGGGCCGCCAGATAGTCCAGGTAGCGGTACAGATCCCGCCGGTAGGAGCTCAGGGTGTTGGCCGAGGACCCTCGTTCGACCGTCAGGTGGTCCAGGTAGGACTGAACCGTCCGGTGTGCAGCAGACCTTCCGACGGTGCCCCGGCCAGCCCTGTCCGGCGGCGTGGCCGGTCCGGCTGAAACCAGCGTCATCGCAGCAATCTAGCCCGCGGCCAGCGCCGGACGTGCACGCCACGGCGCATCGGCAGGACGCAATCCCTGCCAGCCCTGATCCATCGCGACCCGGGCGGCGAGGATTCCGGCAACCGCAGGACCATTGGTGAGCTCGCCCGCCAGAATCAACCGCACCAGCTCGGGCATCGAATGCCGCTCGACGGTCATGGTGGCCTCTTCGTGTTCGGCGGTGAACCGGTCGCTCTCGGACACCGTCGAAAGGTCGCGGGCCAGATAGATCCGGATTGCCTCGTCCGTCATTCCGGGCGAGGTGTAGAGGTCCACCAGGACATCCCAGCGACCGGCCGTCAGAGACGCCTCTTCGTAGAGCTCACGCTCGGCGGCGGCCAACGCGGGCTCGGCCTCGACGTCCAGCAGACCCGCGGGCAACTCGAGCAGCGGTCCACCCACCGGGTGCCGGTACTGGCGGACCAGCACCACCTGATCCCGCTCGTCCAGCGCGAGTACGGCCACTGCTCCCGGATGAGCGATCACGTCACGTTTGACCACGGCACCGTCGGGCAGCCTGACGGTATCGGTGCGGACGTCGATCGCCCAGCCGGTGTAACGGTGTTCGGTGGCGAGCAGCGTGACGTCGTCAGCTTCGGTCACCGATCACCGTCGTCGATGTCGACAGGCAGTCTGGCCGCCTCCGAGTAGTCCACCGCCGCGGCCACGAACCCGGCGAACAACGGGTGCGGGCGGGTGGGTCGCGACTTCAATTCCGGGTGCGCCTGGGTGGCGACGAAGAACGGATGCACATCGCGTGGCAGCTCGATGAATTCGACGAGTCGACCGTCAGGTGAGGTTCCGGAGATGACCAGGCCGGCTTCGGTCAGAGCCTGCCGATAGGTGTTGTTGACCTCGTACCGGTGACGGTGCCGTTCGGACACCTCGGTCGATCCGTAGGCCTGCGCCACGATGGACCCCGGCAGCAGGTGAGCGGGGTACGCGCCGAGCCGCATCGAGCCACCGAGGTCTGCGTTGCCCGCGACGATGTCGACCTGATCTGCCATGGTCGCGATCACCGGGTCGTGGGTTGCCGGATCGAACTCGGCGGAATTGGCATCGGTGATGCCCGCCAGGTTACGGGCGGTTTCGATGGCCATGCACTGAAGTCCGAGGCACAGCCCGAGGGTAGGCAGCAATCGCTCGCGCGCGTACCTGATGGCACCCAGCTTGCCCTCGATACCGCGGATGCCGAAACCACCCGGGATCAACACGGCATCTACGCCGGACAGTTGTGCAGATGCGCCTGCCGGGGTCTCACACAGATCCGAGGCGACCCAGCGGACATTGATCTTCGCGCGGTGGGCGAAACCGCCCGCCCGCAAGGCCTCGGTGACCGACAGGTAGGCATCGGGCAGGTCGATGTACTTACCGACGAGTGCGATTGTGACCTCACGCTTCGGGTGATGTACCCGGTCGAGCAGGTCACCCCACAGCGTCCAGTCGACGTCCCGGAACGGCAGTCCGAGCCGGCGCACCACGTAGGCGTCGAGGCCCTCGGAGTGCAGGACCTTCGGGATCTCGTAGATGCTGGGCGCATCGGCGGCAGCGACCACCGCTTCGGTATCGACGTCGCACATCAGCGAGATCTTTCGCTTGAGCGCATCGGGGATTTCTCGATCGCTGCGACACACGATCGCGTCCGGGGTGATGCCGATACTGCGCAGCGCCGCGACCGAGTGCTGGGTGGGCTTGGTCTTCAGCTCGCCCGACGGGCCCAGGTACGGCACCAGCGAGACGTGCAGGAAGAAGCAGTTGTCCCGGCCCAACTCATGACGGATCTGCCGGGCGGCCTCGAGGAAGGGCAGCGACTCGATGTCTCCGACGGTGCCGCCGACCTCGGTGATCACCACGTCCGGGATGTTCCCGTCGGCGTCCGGCGCCGCCATCGCACGGACTCGGTCCTTGATCTCGTTGGTGATGTGCGGAATCACCTGCACCGTGTCACCGAGGTACTCACCGCGGCGTTCCTTGGCGATCACCGCCGAGTAGACCTGCCCGGTGGTGACGTTGGCCGATCCCACCAGGTTGGTGTCCAGAAAGCGTTCGTAGTGCCCGACGTCCAGGTCCGTCTCGGCGCCGTCCTCGGTCACGAAAACCTCGCCGTGCTGGAACGGATTCATGGTGCCCGGGTCGACGTTGAGGTAAGGATCCAGCTTCTGCATCGTGACCCGAAGGCCGCGCGCCTTGAGCAGGCTCCCCAACGATGAGGCGGTCAAACCCTTGCCCAGCGAGGACGCAACGCCGCCGGTGACGAAGAGGTGCTTAGTGGTCCGGGCTGATTGAGCCAACGAGACTCCCGTGGTCGCAGCGAATACGAGCTGTAGACCGGGAAATTGAACCTCCGAGGAGGCTACTCACATCCCTTATATCCACGGGAGTTCACGGTAACACGAAAAGC
>JBBQFE010000362.1:0-3926 GCA_038321605.1 Mycobacteriales bacterium
GATATGCTGCCCTTCGATGATGTCTCTGTTGTGCAACAGGCCCTCGCGGCACAGGGCTTCGAGGTGAACGCCTCGTGATTGCCACCACGCTGGGTGAGATCGCCGCGGTGGTCTCGGGAACCTTGAACGGCGCTTCGCCCGACGTGATCGTGACCGGCAAGGTCGAGTTCGACTCCCGAAAGGTGCGGCCCGGTGACCTGTTCCTGGCCATTCCGGGTGAGCGGGTCGACGGCCATGACTTCGCCGAACAGGCAGTAGCGGCGGGAGCGGTGGCGGTCCTGTCGACCCGGCCGGTCGCCACCGGCTCGGTTCTCATCGCCGACCCGATCGAGGCGATCACCGCTCTGGCGCGGTACAACGCACGCCACCTGCGGGCGATCACGATCGGCGTGACCGGTTCGTCGGGCAAGACCTCCACCAAGGACCTGCTGGCACAGCTGCTCAGTCCGAGTGGCAACACGGTGGCCACGCCGGAGTCGTTCAACAACGAACTCGGTCACCCGTACACGGTGCTACTGGCGGATGAGTCCACGGACTTCCTCGTTTTGGAGACATCGGCCCGCGGTATCGGGCACATCGCCCACCTCGTGGACATCGCCCCGCCGCGCATCGGACTGGTGCTGAACGTCGGATCGGCGCACCTGGGCGAGTTCGGTTCTGTGGCGGCGATCGCGCAGGCCAAGGGTGAGCTGATCGAGGAGTTGCCCGCGGCCGGTTCCGGGGTCGACGCGGTGGCGGTCCTGAACGCCGATGATCCGCTGGTGCTGGCCATGGCGGCTCGCACCCGGGCGCGGCTGCTGACCTTCGGCGAACACCACACCGCAGACGTTCGCGCCGACGGGGTGCAGATCGCCGAGGACGGTCGGGCCAGTTTCACCCTTGTCCACAAGGACCATCGTCAACCCATCAGACTCCAACTCTACGGTGAGCACCAGGTTTCAAATGCGCTGGCCGCAGCTGCGGTCGGCTTCGCCTGTGGCCTGACCGCCGACGAGATCTCCTCGAGGCTGAATGCTGCGGATGCCCAGTCGAAATGGCGCATGGCGGTGAGTACCACGGCCGACGGCGTCACCGTGATCAACGATTCCTACAACGCAAATCCCGAGTCGATGCGTGCCGCGCTCAAAGCATTGGCGATCATGTCCGGCGGCCGCCGATCGATCGCTGTGTTGGGGCACATGGCAGAACTGGGGTCCGAGTCGATTGCCGAGCATGACGCGATCGGCAGGCTCATCGTGCGATTCGACATCGGCAAGCTCATCGCCGTCGGGGAACTGGCCCGTCCGATGGCGAACGGGGCAGCCCTTGAAGGTTCCTGGAACGGCGAGTCGGAGTGGGTGCCCGACGTCACTGCGGCGATCGACCGGCTCGCCGGCTACCTGCGTCCGGGGGACGTCGTGCTGGTCAAGGGCTCGAGGTCAGCCGGAATGGAACGGGTTGCCAAGGCCGTCCTCGCCGCGCCGGCCCGTAGCGCGGTACCCGATCCCGACGATGAGGTAGTACCCGACCCGGATGATGACGGGGTGGGTGGGCGAGTGTGAAGTCCATCCTCGTGGCGGCGCTGTTCGGCCTGCTGTGTTCGATCCTCATCACGCCGCTGGTCGTGCGGTACTTCCGGCGGCAGGGTTTCGGTCAGGAGATCCGGGAGGACGGCCCGCAGTCGCACCTCGTCAAGCGGGGCACGCCGACCATGGGCGGCGTCGCGATCATCGGATCGACCCTGATCGGGTACGCGGCGGCGCACGTGGCGGGCGCGCTGCGCCATGACCACGCCGGGCCCACGGCCTCCGGCCTGCTGTTGCTCTTTCTCATGCTCGGCTCGGGTGGGGTCGGTTTCCTGGACGACCTGATCAAACTTCGACGGCGGCGCAATCTGGGCCTGCGGGCCAGGGCGAAGTTCCTGGGCCAGCTGGCGGTAGCCCTCGTCTTCGGTGCCGGCGCGATGATGTTCCGGGACTCCAGGGGACTCACTCCGGCCTCGCGCCACCTCTCCTACGTCCGCGACATGCCCGCGATTTCGCTCGGTGTGATCGGATTTCTGGTACTCGCCTACCTGATCGTGACCGCGACGACCAACGCGGTGAATCTCACCGACGGCATGGACGGTCTGGTGGCTGGTAGTGCTGCGATGGTGATGGGTGCGTACACGCTGATGACCTTCATCCAGTTCAGGAACATCTGCGGCTCCGAGCACCCTGCTGGCTGTTACGTGGTGCGCGACCCGCAGGACCTCGCGCTGATCGCAGCGGCGGCCATGGGTGCCTGCTTCGGCTTTCTGTGGTGGAACGCCTCGCCGGCCCAGATCTTCATGGGCGACACCGGCTCGATGGCACTGGGCGGGTTGATGGCCGGGCTCGCGATCCTGTCGCGCACCGAGTTGCTGCTCGTGGTGCTGGGTGGTCTGTTCGCGGTCGTCACCCTGTCCAGCGTGATCCAGACGGGTTGGTTCAAGTACACCAGGATCACCACCGGCACCGGCAGGCGCGTCTTCAGGATGGCTCCCTTCCATCACCACTTCGAACTCGGGGGTTGGGAAGAGGTCACCACCATCGTCCGATTCTGGATCGTCTGCGGCCTCGCGGTGGCCTTCGGCATGGGCCTCTTCTATGCCGAGTTCGTCTCCTACGGCTGATCTGCATGCACCAGCAAGCCGACTTCACGAGCCCCGCCGACTTCGCCGGGCGCACCGTGCTGGTCTGTGGCGCCAGGGTGGCGGGGCTGTCGGCTGCCCGGGCGCTCTCCAGACTCGGTGCCACGGTTCTGGTGACCGACAACGGCCCGTCGAGCCTAGCCGCGTCGGTGCAGGCACCCGCCACCTTCGTCGGTGACCTGACGGCGCTGCCGAACGGCATCGACGCGGTGGTCACGTCGCCCGGGATCCGGCCGCAGAACCTGTTGCTGATGGCGGCCGCACAACGTCGGATCCCCATCTTCGGAGAGCTCGAATTCGCCTGGCGGATAAGGGGTAATACGCCGGCGACCTGGCTCATGGTCACCGGTACGAACGGTAAGACCACCACCGTCCGGATGCTGGAGTCGATGCTCACCGCGGCGGGTCTGCGGGCGCTGGCGGTGGGCAACGTGGGTGAGCCGATCATCGACGCCGTAGCGGCCGAAGAACCGTACGACGTGCTCGCAGTCGAGGCTTCGAGCTTTCAGTTGCACCACAGTTCGACGATCGCGCCGCGGGCCGGCGTGCTGCTCAACCTCGCTGCCGACCACCTCGACTGGCACGGTTCGATGGATGCCTATGCGGCGGTGAAGACCCGGGTGTGGGGCGGTGATATCGCGATCGGCAATGCCGACGACCCTGCGGTGGCAGCGTTGCTGGCTGCATCGGCCAACAGGCACAAGCAGGAGTTCACCCTGACCGAGCCGCGGACCGGCCAGTGGGGCTGCCTGGCCGGCGACCTGTGCGCGATGCTGCCGAGCGGCGCGCAGTCGGTCATGCCGCAGTCCGAGATTCGCCCACCGGGTATGCACAATGTCGCCAACGCGCTCGCCGCCGCCGCACTGGCCCACACGGTGGGTGTCAGCTTCGAACAGATCGCTGCCGGGCTGCGGAGCTTCGTCGCCGACCCGCACCGCAACGAGTTCGTCGCGCGGCTGGACGGTGTCGATTACATCGACGACTCGAAGGCCACCAATGCCCACGCTGCGGCGGCATCCCTGGCCGCCTACCCATCGGTGATCTGGATCGGCGGCGGTCAACTCAAGGGCGCCCCGATCGCCGACCTGGTAGCGGAATTCGCGCCTCGGATGCGCGGCGCCGTGGTGCTGGGAGTCGATCGGGATCTGATCGCCGCTGCGTTCGCGCGACACGCGCCGGACCTCCCGTTGATCATGGTCTCCAGGACGGACGATGGGGCAATGCGTGACGTGGTGGCCGCCGCCGCGTCGTTGGCTCGTGCCGGCGACGCGGTTCT
>JBBQFE010000363.1:0-3923 GCA_038321605.1 Mycobacteriales bacterium
GCGGCTGAAGCTGAGCAGTCCGATGGCGCCGGCGCCGAGCACCCCGAACACCGCCAGGATGGTCCAGCCGCTGGTGCCACTTGAAGAGGAGCTTGAGGATTTGGTGTCACCCGTCGTACCGGTACCCGAGGAGCCGCACGAGCCGACCTTCGGCGCTGCTGCCACCTGCTTCGCGAAGTCCTGGATGGTCGCTGTGATGTCGTTGTTCGCGGTGAGCGTGTCCCGGGTGTTGGCCACCGCCCTCGTCGCGGCAGATCCCGCCGCGCCATTGCAGAGTGCGTTGGAACGGGCGTTGAAGGTGTGTCCGACGAAGACCCCCACTGTGACGGTGCCGTTGAGCTTTGGGCCGATGTCCAGGGCCAGCGTCGCTGGGTCTCCCGCGCCCTGGGGCAGCACCACGATCTTTAGGGTCGAGTTCAATGCTGCTGCCGCGCTGGCCCGATCGATGGTCACCGCAGTCGCGTCCGTGGCCACATAGAGATTGCTGGACTGCAGGTTGGTCACGGAGTCGCTGACCACGTCGGCCGAGGCCGGGGCCGCCGTCACGAACAACAGGCCAACCACTGCCACGGCGCCGACCAGCACGGAGCGGATGCGCATCATGTCCTCACGTTACTCAAATAGAAGTCCCCGGCCGGCCTGAACGGGCCGGTTCACAACTCCACCGCGGAGTCGATCGGTCAACGAGCGGGCGAGTGAATCAGTTCAGCACCCGAGGCCGCCGCCGCCAGCCGCTGGAACTGTTCGGGTTGGGTTTGCGCCGCGCCGAGCCGGACCGCCTTGTTCGTACCGTGATAGTCGGAGGAGCCGGTGAACAGCACCCCCAGCCTTCTGGCCATGTCACGCAGCCGGGCGGCATCGGGTGCGGTGTGGTCGGAGTGATCGGCCTCGATTCCGAGCAGACCGTGATCGACGAGCTCACCGATCACCCGTTCGTCCAGGATCTGTCCTCGGGTCCGCGCCCAGGCGTGCGCGATCACCGGCACGCCGCCGGCCCGGCGGATCATGCCGATCGCGGCCAGCACCGGCATATCTCGTTTCGCCACGTAGTACGGGGCTGCGCTCGACAGCGGACCCGCGAAGGCTTCGCTGACCGTGCTGACCACGCCCGCCTCGACCAGCGCCCTGCCGATATGGGGCCGTCCGACCGAGCCGTCACCGGCGATATCTATGACCTGCTGCCAGCTGATCGGATAGTCGACGGCCAGATTGGCGACCAGGCGCTCTCCGCGGTCCAGCCGATCGTCGCGTAGAGCGGCTCGCTCTTGCTTGAGTTCGGCGGCCTCCGGGTCGAACAGGTATCCCAGCAGATGCAGACCGATGGTTCTGCCGTTGCCGGCCGCGTGGAAGCAGGAAAATTCGGTCCCACGGACGAGCGTGAACGGCGCCGTCAGCTCGCTCACCGCTGTCGCAGCGCGCTCCCAACCACCAGTGGTGTCGTGGTCGGTGAGAGCGAGCGTGTCGACGCCGGCAGCCAGCGCGAGGGCGACCAGTTCCTCAGGTGAGTCGGTCCCATCGCTGGCCGTGCTGTGGGTGTGCAGATCGATCACGGATCAAACCCTACGACCAGGTCGATCAGTGCAACGGGGGCAGCGGTGTGGTTGCCTGGTCGGCCCAGCCATCGCTGGAGCCACCGCGGGGAGGTCTCGACTCGGTTCGCGGCACACGGGTCCTGGGTCCGAAGAGCAGGGCGGAGACCTGCTGGTAGAGGACATCTGGTGTCGGCAGGTAGTCGATCCTGCTCAGCGCCTGCTGCTGGCCCGCCGACTCCATCACGAAGACCCCGTACCCGAGGATGCGCCCGGGGACCGAACGCTCGTACGTCAGATCGGTGACCTTGCTCAGCGGCATGATGGCAACCCGCTTGGTGAGCAGGCCCGTGATGAGCAGCACGCGCTTGTCGGTGATCACGAAGCGCTCCACGTACCAGTCGCTCACCACCCAGCCGAACCAGGCAAGCGCGCCGAGGACGATCAGCACGCCGAGGACGGAAAACAGCTGTACGTCTGCGAGAAAGCTCAACACGAACAGGCCGAGCAGGAACGCAGCAGTGGCGATCAGCGCTGATCGCACCAGGCTGGCCCAGTGCCGCCGAACCACGACCTCTGGCGTCTCGGTCGGCAGGAGGTAACGGTCGAGGTCGTTCATCGCGCGCCAGGTGCTCGCGGGCTACAGGTTCTTGATGAACTCGGAGACGCTGCTGAACCCGTGCGCCAGGATGTGCTGAGCCGACTTGACGATGTCGGCGGCGTCCTTGGGCGAGTTCACCACGAAGAACACCACGAACAGGATCACGAGGATGCTCATGATCTTCCTCACGTTCACGTGCTCTCCTCATGCTCGGGCCCGGTTGCGTCTGACCGCCTCTGATCCCGCTGATGTCACGGCTGCCCATCAAGGCGCAGGTCTCAACCACAGGTCGAGACAATGTTTACCGGACACCCGCGCGTCGCGGTGGGACGCGCCGATCAGACGGCGTGCCGGATCAGCGGTTACGTTCAGGCTGTCCAGCTTGGACGCATTCGGTCCGCTGGCGTGCCGACTGCGAGTTGTGGCGGGATCCCTTCGCGGGCATCTGCGAGTACCAGGTCTTCGAGCAACGCATAGCCCGCGTCTGCGGGGAAACTGATCAACCAGATCCACACGCCTTCAGCTTCGCCCACATACACGCTGCGATCCACCGCGCTGCTGGGCGCCGCCCATAGGGAGGTGATCTGGCCCCGCGTATGAATCTTGGTGGGCGGCGACGAGTCGACAACCGCGACCGGATCGATGCCCGGTGCCGCGGAGTAGGCGGCGCCCAGGCCGATTGCCGGCTCCTCGGCGACGATCAGCCATTCACCGGTGCCACCGAGCGGCGCCGGCCCACGAAATGCGGTGACGGTGGCCCGCAGCCTGCCTCGTTCGTCACCGACGGCGCCGAGTCCGGCCAGGGACCACCCGCGCGGGCCGGGGTCCGGCATCCAGAGCGGCACATCAGCCCGTTCACGCACATGGTCGAGTTCGGGGGTGTCCACGTGGCGATAGACGCGAAGCGGTGGGACGCCACCGTGCTGGGCACAGCGCCATTCACTGCTGTAGGCGCTCGGCGCGATCAGATCCACGCCACAACGCGGACACCAGGAAGATCCCACCGCACCAACGTGCCCCTCGCACGGTCATTCGTCAATGAGTGCGTTGCAGACCAGTTCCTAGCTCGTCGGGACCGGCCGGCCCGGCTGCTCGCCGCCGCGGGCCTGCAGATAGCTCTCCTTGGGCACCATCACCTTCCGCCGGAAGGTGCATACGACCGTGCCGTCCTGCTTGTAACCCTTGGTTTCGACGTAGACGATGCCGCGGTCGTCCTTTGACGTCGACTCCCACTTGTCCAGCACGAGGGTCTCGCCGTAGATCGTGTCCCCGTGGAAGGTCGGCGCCACGTGTTTCAGTGACTCGATCTCAAGGTTTGCGATGGCCTTACCGGAGATGTCCGGGACGGACTGGCCCAGCAGCACCGAGTAGATCAGGTTGCCCACCACCACGTTCTTGCCGAACTGGGTGGTCTTCTCGGCGTAGTTGGCGTCCAGGTGCAGCGGATGGTGGTTCATGGTGATCAGACAGAAGAGGTGGTCGTCTGCCTCGGTGATGGTCTTGCCCGGCCAGTGCTTGTAGGTCGCACCGACCTCGAACTCCTCATAGCTACGCCCGAACTGCACCTTCGATTCCTCCTCGATGGAGCCGCAACGCCCCGTTCGGTGACTGTTGGCAGACCATGCTCCCCCACTCGTTCAACCTGACGGGGCACAATGTGACGCAATGCCCAACTTGCCGATTCGAGGACCCCGGCTGCCCTACCGCCGTGGGGGCGCGAGCGTGCCCTGGATCCCGTCCGTCGACCGTTCAGCAGCCCTCGTGGATTGCGCCGTCTACCGGGACGGAGTCAG
>JBBQFE010000364.1:0-3901 GCA_038321605.1 Mycobacteriales bacterium
CGCCGACCGCAAACCTGCCGTCGCGCAGATCATCTTCAAGGTCATCGCCAGCGAGACAACCGTCATCGAAGGCATGATCAACGGCGACATCGACGGTGCCTTCAACCTGTCCGGCAAGAACCTGAAGGCGCTGAGCAGGGCCTCGAACATGTAGGTCGCGACCGCACCGTCCTACTTCGTGCACTTCATGGGCCTCAACGTGACCCGCAAGCCGTTCACCGACGTCCGGGTCCGACAGGCATTGTCGTACGCGATCGACAAGCAGGGCATCCTCGACTCCACCTGGGGTGGCGCCGGTGAACTGTCCAAGTCGCCGTCTACTCCGGCAATGTGGAGCTTCGAGAAGCAGGCGTTCAAGACTGCCTACGACGCCCTGCCGGACTTCGCCCTCAACCTGGACAAGGCCAAGTCGCTGATCAAGGAGGCCGGGGCAGAGGGAGCGACAGCCACCATCCTGGTCTCGACCCCGCACGAGCAGGACGAGGGTGTCATCGTGCAGGCGGCGGCGAAGTCCATCGGGCTCAACATCACGCTGCAGAACATCCCGTACACGCAGTTGCTGGCCAAGATCGCCGACAAGGCCCACGACTACGACGGTTTCATGCTCGAGTGGTCCTCGGACTACCCGGACCCGGGCGGAACCCTGGTGCAGTGCTTCATCGAGAGCAACCTGACCGACTACACCAAGTACAACGATCCGACCGTGACCGCGGCTTTGGCCCAGTCCGCGATCGAGGGAGATCCTGCCGCCCGCGCAAAGGAATTCAACACCGCGCAGCAGAAGATCGTGGAGGACCAGTCCTGGATCATCCTCTTCACGCCCTCGACCACCATGCCGATCTCGAAGAAGTTGGGCGGCTACGAGCTGCGGCCACTGTGGTACTGGGACAGCGGCTGGGCAGCCGACATCAGCGGTGTCTGATCACCGTCAGCCGACACCGCTCTGCACCACCGGCCTCTGATCGAGAACAGGACGTCGAATGCTTCGCTACCTAGCCAGGCGGGGGACCGCCGCGATCGGTCTGCTCCTGGTGACCTCGGTCATCCTGTTCCTGCTCGAACACCTCGCGCCGGGCAACGTCGAGTCGGTGCTGCTCGGTGGCCGGCCCTCGACGCCCGGCCTGATCGCCTCGATCCGCAAGCAGTATCACCTGGACGCACCGCTGTACCTGCAGTATTGGGACTGGCTCCGCGGGGTCCTGCACGCTGACCTCGGTGAGTCGATCACCTACAAGACGCCGGTCTCCTCGGTGGTGGGATCGCGCGTCCTGCCCACCCTGGAGCTGGCGGTGTACGCGGCTGTCATAACCGTGGTCGTCGGGGTGGCGCTGGGTGCGATCGCAGCCCTGCGCCAGGGTCGGTTCACCGACTCGGCGATCTCGGCGGTGGTGCTGGTGCTGGCGTCCATCTCCAGCTATGTGTCAGGTGTCGTGCTACTGGTGGTGTTCGGGGTCAAGCTCGGCTGGTTCCCGATCATCGGTACCGGCACCGGAGGGCTGGACCGGCTGAACCACCTGACCCTGCCCGCCCTCGCGCTGGCACTGAGCCTGATCGCCCTGATCGCCCGCACCACCCGGGCGTCGGTGGCCAGAGTGCTGGCGCTGGAATTCGTCGAGACGGTAAGGGCTCGCGGGTTCTCCGAGCGGCGGGTGTTCCTCAAACACGTACTGCGCAGCGCGCTGATCCCGATCCTGACGGTGTCGGGCCTCGCCGTCGGCTATCTGATCAGCGGTGCGGTGCTGGTCGAGTACACCTTCGGCCTGAACGGCCTCGGCTCGCTGCTGGTCCAGGCCGTCGAGGCGAAGGACTACGCAGTCGTCCAGGCGGTCACCTTGTTGTTCACCGCGGTCTTCATCGGCCTCAACCTGGTCGTTGACCTCTTGTACGGCGTCGTGGACCCCCGCATCCGAGTGTCAGGAGCCAGCGCATGACCGCCGTCGATGTGGCCACCCCCTTGCGTCAGCGCAAGTGGCTGCCCCGGCTGCCCGGCTCCTGGGGTTTCGTGGTCGGTGGGGCGGTGATCCTGGTGCTGTTGGTGATCGCCCTGGCGGCTCCCCTGCTGGCACCGCACAACCCCAACGCCATCCAGCTGACCCAGACCCTGTCCGGTTTCAGCAGCGATCATCTGCTCGGTACCGACGCCGCCGGACGCGACATCCTGTCGCGCCTGATCTACGGCACCCGGCTCAGCCTGATCGGCCCGCTGGCGGTGGTCGTGATGTCCATCGTGGTGGGGGTACCGGCCGGCCTGGTCGCCGGCTACCGGGGCGGCTGGGTCGACTCGGTGCTGTCGCGCATCTGGGACATGGTCTTCGGCTTTCCGCCGCTGCTGCTGGCCATCGTCATCGTGGCCACCTTCGGCGCGAGCTTCTGGACGGCAACCATCGCGATCGCCATCACCTACATCCCGCTGCTCACCCGGGTGGTCCGTGGCGTGGTGCTGGTGGAGTGCCGTAACGCCTACGTCGATGCGTGCCGGATCCAGGGCTTCAGCGCGTTCCGGGTGTGTGTGTTCCACATTCTGCCCAACGTGGCAGGAACGATCGTCGCGCAGTCGACGCTCAACTTCGGCTACGCCCTGCTCGACCTCGCCGGCCTGGCCTTCCTCGGGCTGGGGGTTCAGCCGCCGACGCCGGACTGGGGCCAGATGCTCTCGGACGGTCGCCAGAGCATCCTCTTCTCGGTCACCGAGGTCACCGTTGCCTCCATCGCGGTGGCCGTCGCGGTGATCGCGTTCAACATGCTCGGTGATGCGATCGCCAAGCAGCTAGTCAGGGGTGCCTGATCATGACGAGCACAACAGCGTTTTCCAGCGGACCGCCGGCCGGCTCGTCCGGCGTGGCACCGGTCCTCGAGGTCGAGAACCTGAGCACCTCGCTGCTGATCGGCGGCACCCTGCGGCCCATCGTGCGCGACATGAGCATGACCATCGGCGCGGGCGAGGTCGTCGGTCTGGTGGGTGAGTCCGGCAGCGGAAAGTCCATCACCGCCCGCTCGGTGATCGGGCTGCTCCCCCAGGGCGCGGTCAGCACCGGCAGTGTCCGGTTCATGGGCCAGGACACCCTGTCGATGTCGCGTCGTCAACTGCGCGGCATCCGCAGCGATCAGATCGGGATGATCTTTCAGGATCCGCGCGCCCACATCGATCCGCTCTGGAAGATCGAGGACTACGTCGGCGAAGGGCTTCGGCTGCACAAGGGTCTCTCCAAGGCCAAGGCCCGCGAGCAGTCCCGGTCGTTGCTGAAGAGCATGGGAATCGTCGACGCCGACCGGGTCCTGGATTCCTATCCCGGGCAACTGTCCGGCGGCATGCTGCAGCGCGTCATGATCGCCGGAGCGCTGTCGTGCGAGCCGAAACTGATCATCGCCGACGAGGCCACCACTGCCCTGGACGTGACGGTGCAGTCCGACATCCTCGCGATCCTCCGCGGTCTGCAGGAATCGCGTTCGCTGTCGATGCTGTTCATCACCCACGATCTGGCGCTGGCCTCGGTCATCTGTGACCGGGTGGTGGTCATGTACGCGGGACGGCCGATGGCGGTGCAGGCGGCCGCGGATCTGTTCGAGGCACCGGCGCACCCCTACGCCGCCGCGCTGGTGGGCGCCCGGCCGCGTATCGATCAGAAGGTCGAGCGGTTACAGGTGGTGCCGGGACGACCGGTGTCGGCGCTGGAGGTGAGCTCGGGTTGCCCGTTCCGGCCGCGCTGCGCCTACGCCATCGCCGAGTGTGAGCAGATGACGCCCGCCCTCAACCAGCTGGAACCCGGTGTCCTCACCGAGTGCATCCGCGCAGCCGAACTGCGCGACGAGCTACGGGAGAGCGTGCATGTCAGTCACTGAGGACACCGGGTACGCCGTCCGCGTCGATGGTCTGTCCAAGACGTTCCATCAGGGTCGTCGG